>NZ_KV809164.1:0-85043 GCF_001812455.1 Corynebacterium sp. HMSC076C10 | reverse complement strand
AGGCAAACCATGCACCACCGATTCCGATGGTGCTAGTGGAACATCCCCACACCCACCATCGCCTCATTCCGCATCCACGACCAAATCTTCCTCGACGCGACCTATCTAAAGTCCGGATGCCTCCTGATCGCAGCCAGTAAAACCCACGTCATCAACTGGACCTGGGCCAGACACGAAACCACCGCCGCCTACACCGAACTCCTACGCCCCATTGCCGCACCACTAATCGCAGTCACAGACGGCGGACAAGGTGCCCAATCAGCCATCCACCACTGCTGGCCAACAGCACGCATCCAAAAAGGCTGGATCAAATAACCGCAACACGCCCGGGAAAGACACACTTTTCTTTACTTAACCCCCTATTAACCCGGAAAACCCCGCATGAGAGATTCATGCGGGGTTGAGAGGGGGCTAGAAGAATAAACTACTTTCGAAAAACTCTGGTTACTGCTCCAATTACCAACAGGAGTAGCAAAACGACAGCAATAAAAGCGGCTACCGGGGGACCGAAAGCCAAGTCTAAGTTAATTCCAAAGACTTCACCATTAATCGAATAGGCAACTATAGCAATGGCGGCCAAAATCAAGGCTAAGACGTTAACAGCTACAGCGAATTTTGTGTACAACGTCCTTCCCCCTGACCGGTCGGAGAAGAACAAAAACAGCCACACCACTTGAATAGCTAACGCTAAAGCGTAAGCGAGTATGATTCCGGTGCCCCGTTCTGGAGATGGAATTAGCGCAACGCAGGCAGCAGATCCGAGCAGTGCAAATGGGTAACCGACTTGGTATATGAGTTTTTTATTCGAATGTTCCATACTTAAGCCTTAGTTAAAGATTGGCGGCTTGGGGTCTCCGCTCTTTCCACCGTTTTGTTCAACGGCAAAGACGTATCCATCCGCAGTACGTCGACAATCGAGCGCGGAGTCAGGATCGGTAGCGTACTTCTCGTTGCAGTTGGCATACAAGTTGCTACGAAACTCCTCGTCACAGTTCATTTTGCCCTCACTTTTTACGGTAGGTACGGCATTTGGATTAGCGTCATAGCACATGTCGTGGCGGGCGCAGGGGCCTCTGAAATCCACACCAGGTTGGTCAGGAGATGAGGTACACCAGTCATGTCGCCCCTTGTACAGTTTTGCATCATCTCCAGGCTGCATATGATCCCCTTGGTGATCATAGACATATTCATCGGGCACAGTAGCAGGTCCGCCGCTAACTTCGCCTTCTTCAAGGCCGTTGAGCTGTACGGCGAATGCAGGTGATGCCGAGCCAAAAACAAGCAGCGCGGCAGCTACTGATACAAATAAAGATCTAACTTTCAATCGTCCACTCCAATATCTCAGCGAACCCATTTAGAGTTCGGCCCTCCATCTCCTTTCGATGAATCCTATTTTTATTTACATGTTTTCGATATTAGCCAGACGGCTACCAGGGGGTAGTCATTTGGCTACCATCATTATTTGCATCCAGACCAATCAATGGCTGGGCCAGCTGAATCAGCCAAAGTTGGCACAGCAATCCCTTCCGCACAAGGAATTAGTACCGATTCGAAAGTCTTTATCACTTCCGATTTAATAACTTCCGCCTGCTCCTGCGGCACGGAAAGCACAATTTCATCGTGGACAAAGATACGAATCATGGACGCGATTGAAGAAGGAAGTGCCAGCACTCCTTCGAGAAACACGTCTCTGGCTGTTCCTTGTCCATATGCTGCCGGGACTTGGGTGTAGGCCCGGTCAGGGGACACCGCCATCGACACCAGCTACCAACACAACCTCGGCATCCAAAAAGGCTGGATCAAATAACCCCAACACGCCCGGGAAAGACACACATTTCTTTACTTAACCCGCTCTGCCTCCGCGATGTCGTCCTGAACGTCGATTGCCTCTACAGACTCTTCCGCGCCCGCGACCGATGAATCCGATAGTGCTTCTTCGGCAAGAGCAGCCTGCAATCCATCCGGAAATGCCTGTTCAGCAAAAGCAAAAGAATCGCTAACGTCTGCAGGCGATACCCATTCTTCGGCGACTGCACCGTCGTGATCTAATTGCTCTATTGCCTCGTCCGAAACAGAGTTTTCTTCCACAATCTGGTCGACTTCATCGACCATGGAGGCAATTTCCTCGGCAGCCAGCATCCCCATACCGAATCCGACACCACGACTAAACGACTCCGATTCCCACACCGACGCGCGAGGCTCCGTGTACTCCGGACGGTGATGCCACTGCCCCATTGCACGCGCAGAATCGTAAAAGCCGCGCTGTGACATCTCATCTGCAACCATCGTGCGATCCAGATCATTGTCCAAAATCTGGGCGCTGACCGCATGCCGGACTAGCTCTCGTCCTGGCAGCTCGCGGACTTCGTGCCGATTGAGTCTCGCCTGGCGATCGCGCAACTGAGACTGCGCGGCGTTCTGCCTATCGAGAGTGCGGTACCGCTGAGCAATCACCCGCCGTAATTGCCGATCGGCCTGCTGTAACGCTTTAACATCTGCCCGCTGTTGCTGGGCACGCAAGTACTCACGCTGGTGGCGTTCCATCGGCTAAGCGCTCCTTCGCGTCGACATCTTTTCTCGCAACGCTGTTCTATCTGACGCTAACGGCTCTAAGACCACACTGCGCTCACCACGACAGCGCTCAAATGGCCCGTTATGACGGTCAGTCAGCCACTTCATATGAAACTGGCCAATCGTGCGTAGCCATTCCTCTTCCCCCGTCGCTGGCGAGGCCGCGACTTTCGCCTCGAACGTGCCCCACATCAGCATCATCCGGCGCAGCACTGCCGGGTGCTCATACCACCGGGGAGACCAATGGGTATCCGAGGTTGCTGGAAACATCACCGCTACATACGAGTCAAAGAAATCGAATACGTCCTTGTACCGGGTCTCCCGCTCCTCCTTTAAATTGCGCGATGACCACTGCCCCACCGCTTCGCGCGTGCGTGTACGGACAGCATCAGTGAAATCGTCTTTGGCCACCATCGCCGACAGCTCATCAGCCAGCGTCTCCTCCATGACCGCCGACAGGTGGGGTGCAATCGTTTTTTCCACCGTGTCATAGAAAAAATCCATTGTTGAATCCTCCGTTGTCGTCGTATGCTACTTCGCCATCGCCTCGGCGATGGCAGGCTCAAAATCGCGCTCCCACCACGGAACGGACTCCACAAGCATGGGTGCTGCCTTTTGCGGAATGACGACCATCACTCCGAACGGGAGTGCCTGCAGTTCCGAAACGGTCAGCGTGCGTTTTTCTGCAATTGAGGTGCTTCTCGACGACTTGCCCCACGTACCGTCTGACGATCGGGATGTTCGGTGTTCCTCATGGTCGCCGATAAATGCCGACAGCTCCGAGAGGAACCTCTCATCTTTAATGCCGCCGCCGTAGACCACACACGAGTTGGTCAGCATGTCACGCGTGGGATCTTCGCCCCAAATGCGTTTCGCTTGGGTAAACGACTGCAAAATCGTCGTGATAATAATCGAGCGCGACCCATAATGGGAGTACTTGTTCGCCAGCTCGCCCCATTTGACCGTGTTGGCCGCCTCATCAAGTGGGCAGACCAACGGTACAGGCAGTCGGCCACCCGGCTGCGATTCACCGTACTCCTCGGCTGCATCCATCAATGTCACCAGCAGTGCCAGCGTCAATGCCGACGCAGACGTGGGTCCTTCTTTACTCAACAAGTACATCGTTGGCCGACCGCCTTGCTGTGAGTCCGCCATAAAAGCGTCAGCATCGAAGCGACGTTTGCCGGCAGCTGGAGTCACCCACTGGCCAGGGACTTCATGCTCAAGTGCGGCGACCATCTGCTGCGCGTTAGCAAACACGCCAGATCGCGTCCGCGACGTCAGCTCATACTGTGCCTGCAGCGCATCGGCTTTACGATGCCACCCATGTCGGCGCAGCAGCTCTACCGGCTCTTTATCTGTTTCGGCACCCGCCCACAACACCAGCTCGGTAATCGGAAGGTTTTCACAGCACGCTGCCAGCAGCCAGCCCGCGACCAGCCGCTGACCGCCCTCGGAAAACATGTCTTTGTTTCCCTCTGACAGCCCCGCGTCATCACGAAACAGCCTTGCTAATCCAGTTGCCGCTGCATCCCACTCGTCGACACTGCGACGACGGATAAAGTCCAGCGGATCAAAGAACCAATCCGGTTCCTCCTTTGTCCAAATTCGCTGCGGATCAAAGACAAATACTTCCCCTACGGCCTGTCGTCCTGCCAGCGAATCATCGACCGTATCGCGTTTATTCGAGGAGGTAATCACTCCTCCTGGTGCCGACAGGATTTGTGGCAGCACCTGTGTCGAGGTTTTTCCTCGACGTGCCGCCCACAACTGCGTCAGCAGCGTTTCGTAGTCGGCGTACACCGGCTGGCCGGTGCGGAGTTCTTTGCCGAGCAATACCCCCGGTGCCGCTCCCTCTCCGAGTTTAAGTCCCATCCGCTGTGATGCTGCACCCGTGCTTTTCCCAGACATCGAGGCAATGTCAGACTTGGAGGCCATGTACTTCGCATTCGGCGCAATAGCTCGTCCCTTTTTCTGTGCGCGTCGCGATGTCACCTGCACCGCGACGACGGTGGCCACCAACGCAAGCACAGCTCCCAGCACCGTAATGCTGACTGCTTCACTGCCCCCGAGCACGACTCGTCCTTTGGCAATGCCGACGACTAATGCCACCGGGTTAACTGGCACGTCCTGCTGATCGCCGCCAAAAAGCGGTGCCAATTTCAAACCACCAAGGACGATGCCCCAGATGATCCCTAGCCCGCCCAGCGCGATTGCTAGGGGTTTTTCATCGCCGGAGGGGTTTTTCAGGTTTCGCACATTGGTGGCCATCAGTCCGCCTCCACGAGTGCAGCTAGATCATTGTCCTGCCACTTCTTATAGCCGGGAGCCTCCGCCATATCGACTGCCCGCATGTCAGCATCATCGACGTGGACATCAACGCCGATGTTAAACCGCGCACCCGTAATACGCAATGCGGCAATGTCCAGTTCAGGGCACGTAGTGGTAATCAGAACACGTCCCTGCGTCTTTCCTGCCGCCTCTAGTGCCTTATGCGCCAGCCACACTGCTTTGTCGGCGGCCGACTGCTCTGCGCTGACGAGATCTCCCGCAATGCGGATACGGTCATCGTCAAAGAATCGCCCGTACCATACCGGAGTGTCGTCGACATCGACGACAGCAAAGGCTGCTGCTCCATCGTCTTCGGCTGCTGCAGACCACAGGCACACGACCGGGACATCCGTGATGTTGTCGAGTTCCTTAGCCTTTGCTTCCAGGCTTGCCTCGAATTTCTCGTTCGCTGCTGCGCGCAACGCGTCGTAGCGCACGCCGATTTTCAGCAGGCAATGTTTGAACTTCGGAAAGTCCTCCTTCGTCATCAGCGAGTGCTTCTCCGCGAACGCATTGAGGTCCTTGTGGGAGGAATAGCCTTTCAGTTCGGTCTTGTTTTCGGCGATGAGGTTGTCGATCTCAGTCCACCGCTGCTTGATTGTAGTCATGGTTTCTTTCTCTCCTTCGAAGTAGTTTTTTCACTCGTTATGCCAGCCGGGCGACGTCGTAGCCGACATCGCCGACCTCACGGGCATCAACGACGCCTACGCGAGGGACAAAGTCCCGATCAGCAGTCCCCGACCCGGGAATCAGCACCACCGTTGCCGACACCCACGCCCCATCAGGGATCTCGCTGAGTCTGCCGGTGGAGTCGTTGAGCTCCACGAAGTAGGCTCGCGCATCGGCGGCGCAACAGGTCACTGTTACGCGACCGAGCCGTGCAATCTGTCCCTCACGTTCCAGTTGGCCGGTGACAATGACCTGACGGCCCTGAAGTCTCCCATCGGCTGGGGTTGCTGACCGTGCGACGACCTCGCGCAGGCCAATTTCTACTGGTTGCACCGGTAAATCAGGCCATGATGCTGGAGACCCCGATCCCACTGCTGCTGCGCGGTTGGCAACATCAACCTGGGCGGGCAGCAATGCTGCCGGGGTCAGCACTGCGACGACCGTGACGATCAGCCCTAGCGCCCACGGGGTGATACGATGCCCATCGTGGCCTGCGTGGTTGGCCCTACCGACAAGATCCATCACACCGAAGAGGGCCATCACCACGCCGACGGTGATCACTACCGCCGGGTGCATTGTCACCCACGCCGAATAAGACCCGTCGATACCGACGCGCAGAAGCCCCAGGCCAAAAGCGAGCATCAAAGTGCCTGTTAGCCACCGGCTCATAGCGACCACCCCAGTACGGTGCCCGCGACAATCGCGCAGGCCATACCCGCGACGATTCCGGTGGCCGCAACCACCTTTGTCGCACGATGCCCCAGCATCCCGTCCATCATCGCGGCCAGCTTTAAATCGATAATCGGGCCGACGATAAGAAAGGCCAACAGTGCCGGGGCAGGCAGACCGACGAAGGATGCGGCAACGAACGCATCACCCAGCGAGCACAGCGACGCCACCACCGCAATCGTGGCCATCAGTGCCACCGAAACCCACACATTGTCGCTAATCGTCGCCACAGCAGAAGCTGGAAGCAAAGCAGATACTGACGCAGCAATGGCACCACCGATGACCAGGAAGGTCGCTGCCCCGACTGCATCGTGGCGCACCATAGCCAGCCACTGTTTGCCTCGCGACTCCTCCACAGGCCTATGGCACGAGCACCCATGCCCATGGTCATCTTCATGCTCGTGGTCATAACGGTCCAGACGGGCCACGACTTCCTGGTGAATGCGCCCAGAGGCCGCCGACACGGCCAACCCGACGGCAATGACCGCAACCAGAGCCGCTGCCCACCGAGCAACTGCCATCTGCGCCCCACCGAACGCAATCCAGGTCGCCACAAAAACAATGGGATTCAGCGACGGGGCGGCCACCATAAACGTCAATGCAGCTTCCGGGCGCACCCCGGATCCCATCATTCGCCGCGCAACCGCAACCGACGAACACTCACACGTCGGAACGACGATTCCTGCCACCGCCCCAACTAGCGTTGCCCCGAACCGATTGCCAGGGATGACCCGCCCCCAACGGGCAGGAGTCATCACCTGGGCAAGGCTTGCCGAGACCACTGCCCCAAGCAAAACGAGCGGCAGTGCCTGGACACAAATCGCAGCAAACGTCGCTAGCGCCACATGGAATCGTGGCATAGCGGAAATCAGCGCGTTCGATGCCGGTCGCACCAAATCCGGCAGCAGCGCCACCAGGGCCACGGCCCCAACCGTGGCCGTGGCCATCGAGCCTGAGGGCTGACGATCTAGGGCGGCGATCATGGCAGGCTCCTGACGTATTCAACATCAGAGAGTTTCCACATTCCTGCTTCACGCACCATCGACGCTCGAACCTCCGAGGCCGACAGCGGAGTCCGCTCACCATCGGCGTGCCACACAAACACCCGCAGCTTTAGCGGCACCGTGGCGCTGGTTGCTTCCTCAGCCGGTTCACGGAACTCACGCGTCGGTTCCGCTACCGCATGGACCCGGTCACCACTTCGTGCCCACGCATCCCACTGATCTGGTCGCGGTGCTCCCTCGGGGTCTCGGGCAAGCTTTAAGTATTTCCCGCTGAGTCGGTCAATTACCCGCGTAGCTGCATCTGCAGGGCTGGAATCCTCACCGGGGACAAACGAGTTAACCGCAGCTACCGTGCTTGCTGCCGCCGTGCCCGCTGACCCTCCAATGGGATCAGTTCCATCAGCATGGGGATCTGCGCCTGTTGCGCCACTTCTCATCAGCACCACCGCAAAGGCCGCAGCCACGAGCACTACAGCGCTAATACCGACAGTCAGCAGCGTGCGGCGGTTGTCTGCACACCATTCCTTGTTCCAGATGCTTTGCTTCATTGTGTTAGTTCGCCTTTTCTTCGAATCGCTTAGCGTGCTCTGGGATGATTTTGACGTACTCCTGGGTTTCCAGATACGGCGGAATACCTCCGAACCGCTGAACCGCACCACCGCCAGCGTTATAGGCTGCCAGCATCAACTCCGTGTCATCACCGCTGACCGTCCCATTGGCTTTCCATTCCTTGACCTGTTTGGCCGACGAGCACAAATACCGTCCTGATGCCATGACTGCATCGGGAATATGGTTCGGGCTGCCCGATCCTGGCGGTCCAGCAACCTCACCGTTTTCATCGACCTTCGCGCCCACGCCCTTCCACGTCTCTGGCATGAACTGCCCCGGCCCATTGGCTCCCTTGATGCTGACTGCGGTGGTCGAAAACTGCGACTCCTGATAAATCAGACCGGCAATCAGCGGTGCGGGAGCTTCCTCACACAGTTGTCCTGCTAAGCGAATCCACTTTCGGTACTCCTCGGGAATCTCTCCATCATTAAGCCCAACGTCAACGCCAGCTATCGGGTCGCAATCCTCACCAGCGACTCCAGAGGGGCTACCCGGCACTTCCGAGCCGCCTTCAGGTGCTTCGCCATACTTCTGACCTTCCTTGGGGAAACCATGGCCAATCGTCGTGACATGGATGTGGTCAAAGTGGTTCTGGGTCGGCGATCCGCGGTCTTCCATAATGTTGCCTTCCCCTTCAGCGGGGATGTACTTCTGTCGCCAGATGAAGTACTCCACCTGGAAGTAGTCCCGGTTGCCGTAGAGGTACTCCAAGATATCGTCGCCGAGCTGCTTTCCCTCCTCGGTATCCCAATTGGGAATCATAATGTCGGCTGCCCGACCCGACGGGTGATCGGGATACGGGTCATACGGACGCCACCCACCGATAGTCTCAATCTGCGGGAACCGCTGCGCAACTGACCGTGCAAGACGAATCGTGTCAACCTGCAAATGTTCTTCAGACTGAATGACCGGTGAATCTGGCACCTCGCCACCGCCGGCAGCTGAGCCTGGCCCCTTGCGTCGTGGGGATTTCTTATCACTCGATTTCTTCCCCACAGCATCAGCGAGCATGCTGGCAAAGGCTGCCTTGCCTGCCTCACTGTGGTGAATTCCATCCCCACCGACATAATCCGGGTGCTGTGCGACCAGTGCTGCCCAATCTGCGACTGTCACCTTGTCAGCGTTCGCCTCAACGAGAGGATTAACCGATGAGGCAGCCGACACCTTTGGGCCTGCCACCGTTGTGAGCACCACCCGCGCGTCACCAGCCGCCTCAAGGGTGTCGTCAATATCTTTCTGGCTAAACGGGCCGTTCGTACCCAACGCCATGACAACGGTTTTCACCTTAGGTTTTTTCTGCTGCAGAATCTTCAAACCCTCGCTGTACTGGCGGCCTCCCTTAGCATCGATGTCAGCGCCAGGCAGAGCCTTTTCCAACTGTGCTTTCGCACCGACACTCAGCGAGTCACCGACGAGGAACACGTCGGCTCCGTCCGTCGAGGTAGATTTTCCCGCTGACCCCGGCTCAACGGCCTTTTTCAGCCACGGCATCGGATCAATGTCGTGGCCACCGTCGCGGCCTCCTTCCCACACCTCAAAGTGAAGGTGAGACCCCTGCGGGCCAGGAGGTGATACCTCACCGTTGTAGCCCTCATCGGCGATATGCTGGCCAGCCTTTACCTTGTCACCGACCTTGACATGAATGTCTTCTTCGAACACGTGTCCATAGACCGTCGAGTACAACTTGCCGTCAATCTGATGGTCAATGACAACCCAATCACCGAATCCGGTAGCGGAACCAGCTTTGGCCACGACCCCATCAGCGTAGGCATACAAAGGAGTGCCGTGGCCCTGGGCTATGTCTAGCCCAGCGTGTGACGGGCGCTCCGGCGTACGCCAGCCCGAGGTGATGTGATCGAGTGCATTTTTCTCCGGCAGCGAATACGCTCCGTCCGGAACACCGCCGTCTGCTGACGACGTTCCAGCTCCACTTTGTGGGCTGCACCTTTCGTCGGCATCATCGTTTCCCAACACGGTGACAAACACGACGATAAACAAAATCAACGACACGACGAAGGCAACAGTGGTTCGCATCTACTACTCCTCATCATTGTGCGACTCAGCATCGTGGCTCTGCCGACACCGACGGAGCTCTTCACGCAACCTCGCGTTTTCCGCCTCCAAATCCAGTACCCGCGACGCACGCGTTACCGGCCACCGCCCTGCGTCAGCGACCCAGGAATACACGGTCGTCTTAGATACGCCATGATTCTTACCAACAGCATTTGCTGCCGCTGACGGAGACGGATAAGTACGCCACGTCCGGTCGAACTCATCGATAACCCTCCGCTTGACCTGCTCGGGATACACCCATCCTCGACTCATGCCAAATCACCTGCCTGGAAGAACTCATCGAAACGAACGTTGGTGTCATGCAAGCGCAGCTCGCGCTCCGCTGGGAAAAGAATCGTCTGCACTGGAATCCCCGGAGAGCCGTCTTTCGACGGCTTAATCATGAACCGGCCACGGCCTGGCGGAGTAGCACGTGAACCGCGTGTGCGTGACCGCTTTGGTGGCGCGCCTTTCGACCACGAGGTAATCATCTGCGCCTCCGCCGGAGAGAACTGCAGGCGAGAGGATAAAATATCCAACTCGCTATTCGGCAGACCACCGCAAATGACCATGCCAGCACGTTCGATAAAGCCCATCGCGGTCTTGCGATCTTCTTCGGTCGGTAGCGCTTCGAGGTCTTTGAAAGTATGGGTAATCATGTTCAGTACCGTCGCGTCGGTGCGGTTAAGTCGAGTCAATCCATCGACTTGTGCGACCATGCCCGGAGCCGACGACAACACCTGCCACATCTCATCGAGTGTGACCGAGAAATATTTCTGTGGCCCCAGGCCTGCATCCGCGAGCATGTGCGCCGCCTCGATCGCGCCGAATGCTGACGACCAGCAGGCCATCATCACCGCAGCTTTCATGGCACCATCACCACGGTCGATAGCAGAGACATCAATGCATACCGCTGTGGAGTCCACATCAATCGGGGTGGTCGTCTGTCCAGAAAAAATCTGCCCCGTCGCACCATCGAGCAGCGAATTCAACGACAAGATCAACGAGTCGATGCGCTGATTCCACTCATCTTTCGACCGCGCCCTGCCCTTTTGCAACAGCAGTTCCGATCCTGCTTCCAGGTGCGAAATGAGGTCTTTCAGCTCTGGTGGGTTTGCCCAGTCGATATCCTCCTGCTCATAAATCTCACGCAAAGCAACCGAAATCAACATCGATTCAAAGTCAGCAATTTTCTCACCTCGTCCCAGCCCCACAAGCGTGGCCACCATCGTGACCTGACGACCATGCACCTGCTCTTTGGCACGCTCGATAAGCTCTTCTTGGCCTTGCTGCTGAAGCTGTTCACGTGCGGCCTCCAGCTGTGGGATAACGCGCCCGAGAGCACCGACATCCAGCGGATTCATATGCCCTAAACCGTGGCCAATAGTGATCACCTGGCCACCGACCTGGTGAACGAAACCGCGATACTCGCCTTTAATATCACCTGCACAGATAGGGATATGACCTTGGGCAACATCGCCCATCAACATTTTGCGAATCAGCGTGGACTTACCCAAGCCCGGCAGCGACAGCACGAAACACGACGGGTTAGCGATAATCCCCTCACGAAACCACGCCAGCGGATCGCAAGCGACCTCGGCCTGGGTGGTGACATGACGACCAAGAGGCGTACCAATCACCGGCGACGGGGCACCGACGACATTCGGATTAAAACCCGCGCCTAGATTCGTCGTTGTCTGCCACTCCTGCGGCCCCGAGATCACCCGTGCAGTACCAGCGCTATGCCCAACAAACCCGTTGGCACGCGGGCTGCCGTAGGCTTCTTCGAAATGAACAGGCGCACTCCCCCGGGAAGCTTTACGTATTTGTTCGAAATGCGCGTCGCGACGCCGCCGCGTCTTTTGCCACTTGCGGTATTCCCGACCACGTCGAGACAACGCCGGCGGCACATGCTTCTCACCGGCTTCCACCGCCTCATGGAAGTGCTGCCAGTCAATATCACTCATCGTTGTCTGCGCCATCTACGCCACCGCCTTGACAACATCAAGGTGCTGCCAGCCCAACACTCCGCCGCCACACATCGTGGCGACAGCAATGCCCGTACGCCCCCGCAGACGATGCACACGCAACTGCACGTGGGGATCAAGTGCGTCAATGATCACCCCGGCGACATCGGCAACTGCCTCGGGCGAATCCTCTGCCGAGATGGTCAAAACCCCAACACGTCGGCCACTGCCCTGCCCATCGAGGCCCGGACGAAACTGGCGCGCAAGTGCCACCCGTGGCCCAACCTGAATGGCGCTGGTCGCTTCCACGACCTGGGTCTCCACATCCGGCACATCAATGTCAACAGCAAAGCCCACATGCGCCACACCATCGATAACCACCGAATCAGGTGTTTCTTCCACCTTTTTCGCTACTGGTGGCCACGCAGGTGTTTGCACGTCTGACCACGAATAGGCTGCCAGCTCCATCACCTGGTTGCTGGTCAATGGGGTCGCTGCCAAATTGGCGTCGGCAGCAGCGTTAAACAGCTGGGTTGACCGGCGTGCCAGGTCAGCAACAAACTCATCATCGTCACGGCGCTGGGACTTAGACCGTGCGCGAAAGGTAGCCCACAAACGCGCAGGTGCAGGGGATGCCCCACCACTCATCACTGCCGTCGTCGCTACCAAGCCGTCGACGTCGCCAAGCCCGCGCTCAACGTCAACTAACAGCCGCGTATCAAACATCGGCTCGTCAAAGACCAACCCCATGGAGGCCTGTGCCCGGCTGCGGTCGATAATCGCCGCAAATGAGAACCCCGCTGCGTCGATACTTTCTAACATGCGAGTACCTCGCATTGCTGTCGGGATGATTCCCGACTCGCTTTTCTTTCTTTGCCACCACATGGCTGTCAGTTCCTTCTTCGTTTCGTTGTGTGGCTCGCCTACGCGGCAGCCATCTGCGAGGTCGTTTCCTTGTTCCACGGCACCTGGCCTGCACCACAGGTAATGGCAAAACCGGTATCCTGCTGCCGATCCATCGAGGCCAATCGAATCGACGCGCCTGCACCCAGTTGCTCGATGTCATGGCGCATACGCGGCAGCATTTCCTGCCGATCAGTCGTGGCCGTGACAAACAGCGAATAGCGGCCAAGCTGCGCTCCTCGTGCTTGCGCACGTCTGGCCGCCTCTGTGTGCTCCAAACGCATCTCGGCCTTTGCACTGGTGATTTTCTTCGATGAGTTCGCTGCCACCATCGCGTCTCGGTGCTCCTGCTCCACACGCGAGGCACCGGCACCGGCTTCAAAAGGTCTGTACACCAGGCACACACGCTTGCGATCAACTCGCGCGTGCGGTGCTATCAGGCCGGTGAGCAACATGTCTTCAAATGTTGATCGGGGCGCTTCCCGCATCTCCCATGTCACTGAATGCCAGCCGTCATGGGTGTACTGGTCCTTGAGCGTTTTTGCCACCGAGGGGCCAGCATCGTCCCAGTTCATACCGTGGGGCTGCCCGGAGACGCGTAGTGACTCAAACGGATACTCCGCCGACGGGTCGTAAAAGCTATGGATCCTCGACACTAGTGTGTCCTCATCCATCGGCTCGGCGATAATTCCTGCCCAGCCCAGCGAGGTGTACCAGCCCGGCAGACGCGTCGACAACTGGCCGATAAATGTTTCGTCCTCGATGACTTCACCGTCAAACTTGACCGTGATAGCAATATGCGACTCGACTTCCGGAACATGAATGCCCAGGTAATCTGCGGCCTCTGCCATGACACGACGTGCAATCGGTGCTGCCGAGTCCACAACAATCGAGGAGACTTCCTTATCAACCAGCTGTCCGGTACCCGGGCGAGTCGACACCACTACCGCTGTCGAGACCACGTCACCAGACAAGCTCAGCATGGCCAGCCATCGTGACCACTCTGCTGTCATGGCATTGCGCTCACCTTGTGTCATCGCGGTTTGACCTGTCAGCTGACAGTCCAGAAAGACGGTTGCTTCCCGGCGTGGTCGATCGAGCACTGTGACAAACTCTCGGCCATCAGAATCCACACCGGTCATCGATTCCGTCCGCGCTAACATGCCGGGAAGTCGGTAATGGCCACCCGGCACCCGAGACAGTCCACCAGCGATGTAGGTGTCCTCTCCCCTATGCCGCCGGCGCGAATCATCACGAAGGATCTGACCCATCTCGGCCACTGTTCGCGACGACCACCGCACTGAAATCAGCACTGCAATAACCGCAGTTAACGGCAGGACGACCGTAAACCCAAGTTTTCCTAGCCCTAACAGCTGCAGCAGCAAGAACCCGAAAAACCCCACAGCCACCACAATCGTTGCCTTGAGGGAAAAACCGCCAAGGCCGGTGCGCTGGGGCGGTTGCCCCAGTGAATACTGAATTGGTTCATCCATGACTACTGATGCCTCCCGCCTGCAAACCCGCTGACTCCAATGGAGTCATCCAATACGCGCTGTGTATGGCTTGCGCCCTGCGCCGCCCCTCGGGCGGCGGCTGCACCGACTTTCATCGCTGAGGCTGTGCCAGACAGTCCTGCTGCGCCGATACGCTCCGTGACGGTTGCCGCACGCGTTGCTGCTCGGCTCGTGCCTGCCGCAAATGCACCCATCCGCTGCCCAAATCCACGATTGGTTTGGGTCCGAGCCGCCGTACCTGGCTGCCCGGACGACGTCGCTGCTGCAGCAGTAGACTGCCCGCCACCGGCACTCGATTGCCCACTTCCGGCAGGAGAAGCGCTGCCTCCAGCAGCCGTCGGTGCACTTCGGCTACCACCGCTGGCAACGCTGCTTGCTCGCGAACTTCCCGTCGAGCCGCTGGGAGTCGTGTCACGGGCAGGTGCCGCGCCGCTGCCTCCCGATGAACCGGCCTTGGGTGCTCGTCCCGTGGAGCTGACCGGTGCTCCGGCTGCGCTGGGTGCTGGAGATCCGCCTGCTCCACTTGCGCCCGCAGCTCCCTTGGCTGCTGAGGCTGCGAGCATCGACGAGCCGCCACTGGCCACCATTGCTCCGGCTCCGAGTGCGCCAGCCACCCCTGCCCCGGCTGCCTGAGCCAGTGGTGCGGCCCCACCGCCACCAGCTTGCGCTGTCATCGGCGCAATCACCCGCACCAGGGCTGGCGCACAGAAACCTGCCAACGCAATCATCAACACGTTGACTGCGGCGGTGAGCACGTCCCCCTCTGCAGGCTGGCTAGCATTCCACATCACCACTGCATACAGCAGCGCAGCCAGCGGCTTATAGGCCACTGCTGCAATCATGTAGGCAACGAGATTGTTCAACATATTGCGTCCTGTTTCACTGAAACTCGACGCTGCTGCCAGTGGAGTCAGCCCCACAACAATTGGCAAAATCAGTGTTCGAACCACCAGCGCAAGAATCTGCATGAGGCCACCGAGCAGTGAGACAATGGCGAGGATCATCAATATCACTGGTCCGCCCATGGACTCATCTAACGCAGCCAAATCAACGACCTGGTTCGGGTCAGTGACACCAAAGTTCTCCATAATCTTGTTGGCGAGAACATCCGTGGCAATCAATGCGCCAGGAACCGCAGCAACAACACCAAAGCTAAAAACGATGTACTTGACCACCACGCCAGCGGTTTCTTCTACCCCGTCTTGCAACCCCATTCGGCGTGAGGCGGCAATCCGATAGCCTCCGATGATGAAAGAGCAAATCAGTGCCATGGCTGCAAGCCCTGCCACGATGTTCTTCACGCCTTGAATGTTTGCGTCAACGTTGCGTGTCTGGGCAGTCGAAAAATCGAACCAAAACGTCATCGTCAGCTGAAGCACTTCAGCGTTGCCCTCAATGAGCGCCTGCACGAATTTGCCGACGGGATCTTCCCAATACTCGCCGGCTGCTTTCACCGCCGTATCCAGCGGCTTCTTCATGTTGCAGGCTGCCGAGTTGACCGTACGCCCGCCTTTAGACCCCAGCGACTGATCCTTTTCATAGTGTTCAGCCAACCGCCGGTACTCCTCGGGGTGGTCTTTTTTGATTTTCTCGATGACCTCAGGATTAGCCTGAGCATTGAACTTCTGGCCATCCTCAACGTACTTTTCAAGATCAACCGTGCCGTCTTTCACCAGCTGTCGGGTAGCTGCCTCGTCGTAGGAACGCGAGATGCACTCCTCATAGGCTTCATCTCCGGTTGATTTCTCATCATCAGCAGCAGCCGCATTACCCGCTCCTGCGAGCAACACCAACGCCACAACGAGAAGCACTTCACCAAATTTGCGCAAGCTCATCACTGGTAATCCACCAATGTGTACCCGTCGAGCGACTCGGGGGCCGGACGAGAAATGGCGGCATCGTTCGAACCCGACAAATCCACCACCCAGTCATTGTTCGTCCAGCGCAGCGACATCCTCGCCGCCATGGCGGTATCTGGTCGTCCCGGTGTCGGCTCGCCGTAGACTACGTCGACAACCATGAGGTCGCCTCCACAACTGATGATTTTGTAGCCGGTCGCCCCGGGCATCGTGGAGGCGCGAGCCAATCGAGACGGCCCTTCAGTGTCAAGATTTTTGTCAGCGCGCTCCTGGGCGACCTGCACAGAATCTGCCCACAGTGCCTTATCGATTTCTTCTCCCACCTCATCGCCCTGGGCAGGCAGGCCGTAGCCCAACTGGTTGATTGCCGCCATCACCGCACCTTGCGGCGAATGAGCGTAGCCGCGTGGAACCGCGCGCTCCATCCGTGATGGGCCAGCCTCAGTATTGACGGCAAGGAACCGAGCCTTGACATATTGCAGCTGGGTGTCACCCGCCAAGTCGGTGTTTTCACACGCATCCGGCTGATCTACCAACGCGGAGGAGGCAGGCAAATCACCCAACGGATTTCGTGGCGTAAATACTCGACGGGACGACACCGGCTCCGTGGCGTACTGGCCAGGAGTGGCAAACTGTGCGTCAATGTCACCATCAAGCACATCGGGCCAGCTGCGCTGATTGCCATCCACACTTGCACCCGGGGTATTGCCATCAGGAAACTGTTTGTCGTTGGGATTGTTCCTCGTAGATTTTTCCTTCGACGACGGTGATGTCGGCGACTCAGCAGACTGCGTATCGTTTGTTCCTGTTAAAACCATGTAGCCGCCGACAACGATCGCCACGAGCGCAATCGTGATACTGACTAGGACGGCGAGTGTTCTCGTCGATTTACTCACTGCTGATTACCCCTCGAACTTGACGAACGATTCAAATTCCGCGTCCTTGACCCCCACCAAGTCCGGCTCCTGGCCTTGTGGCGGAACAACGATGCGCCAATCACCGCTGGAACGGTCGAGCTGCACCGGGTAACCCAGTCGCCCATGATGCGGATACTCGGCCACAATGACTACGACAGCTTTGTCCTTGGAGAACTCGGAGAACTTAAAGCCCTTGAACTGTGGCGGATTCTTCACATCGCCGTCAATATCCATCAGCGACCGCGCCTGCGCCCACTGATCGCGGCCTTGCCCCGGAGCCAGCATCCATTTAGAAACCTCCGGCCAGACCTCTTCACCTGCGGTGGACATGTAAACCTGCCCATTGATTGCGGCCATCACCGCACCCTGCGGAGACGGTGCCCAACCATGCGGCACCGGGTCAGTGTTCTTTGGCCCGTCATCCTTGGATGACGGCACTTTAATACCGCGGGTTTGAGCACCTGACCAGCTCACATTCTTCGGAGCCGCAGTGGTATCCCATTGCTCACGTCCAGCGGAGGCCTCCTCGTCATTGGAGCAGCCAACCAGAGCGCCTGCCGCAGCAGTAGCAGCAAGCAGGAGAGAAGTCATCTTTTTCATGGCGGTACCTTCCTTATCGGTTTGGGAAAAAACCCAGTTCGTCATCGTTCGATGTATTTGTAAAGAAACCCCCAGGTCAGCCCAGCCGACCTGGGGTAGATTGAATGAGTGGCATTAGGTAAACCACTGCGCCAGCGTTAACGCGGAAGTCATCACCATCACGCCAAGTGCAATCCGAAACGCGCGCACCGTCGGCGACGTTGCACTGACAGGTTCGCCACGGTTACGGTCCAGCGCGAGCATCGCGCCGAAAATAATGACCGCCACCACAGCACCAGCCAACGTGACGTAGAGAGTCATTTGCAGCCAGCGCCACACTTCACTTTTTATTTCTGCGGGCAGATCCCACGGTGAGGTCGGAGGCCCAGCTGCCAGCACCTGCATTCGGCTACAGGAAAGCAGCAATCAGACTGGAGGCACCGCCGATCAGGGTGGCACCGATGCCAATGCGAAGTGCCATACCCGTGGCTTCCTCACTGGTTCCTTCGCGGCGCGATAGCGCCATTGAGGCACCAGCGACAATGACACCGATAATGGCGACGCCAATGCCGATGTACTGAGCGAAATTCAAACCTCGGTCAAACTTTGCGCCGAAATCGCCCGGAGCCTGCGGGCTAAGGTTTTGCCCTGGCATCTGCGCCAGCAGCACTGTGGAGGCATCGTAGAGTGCCCCAACGTGGTCAATCATGGTCATGGTGAAAACTCCTTATGTCTTACGTGGCTGGTTCAGCCAGCTCGTGTGCCTCAAGTGCCGAATCGAAAATAGCTTCGGCTACGGTAATGACTTCTACGGCAGGCACATCAGTAATCGGTGGTGTCTTTCGGCGCGAGCGTTTCTTCCGTTCTGGTAGTTCATAGCCGGGTTCCCACACCGCCAACTCGTCCATATCTGTCAAGCGGATATCGTCGAGGTAGGGAATCCGCCAGATACGGAAGTGCTGTTCAATCACACCGACTTTGCGGGCAAGCGCCTTGGGCATCTTCCCTGGCGCATCGGCGACAATCGCAATGCCGAGCAGCATCACGTCGCCTGCCTGTCCCGCACGCGCCTGCAGTGCGGCCTGGTGTGCGCGCTCCAAACCGACCTTCGTCGACCGGCACACCAGCACGCAGTAGGGGTTTTCCACCCCCGCTGGCCACGCCTGGCCAGCATCGCCCATAGGGGCCAAAATGTGAGAGAGGGTGCTGACTCCAGCTCCCCCGTGTGCGCCGACGAGCCATACAGCAGGAGCTGGCTGATCTCCGTTGTCATCGCCCGAGACCTGTGCGTCAATGGGCAGCATGGAATCCTCTCTGAGAAAAACTTGACGGAAGTCATCTGCACCTGAAGTAATCGCGACGGCACCCATACGGATTAACCCCCAATCAGCTGCAGTGCGTTACCGATAGCGCCCGGATCGAATGCCGGAATGCCACCAGTTCCACCAGCCAAGCCCGTCAATGCGCCAGCGGTTTCTCCAATGCCAGAAACAGCCTCCGACAACGTCGGCATCGACGTGCCCGATGCATCACCGACTGCGGCGCGCGCCCAGTCGGCAGTCAGATCGGTAGCCGAGCGACCGTCCGCTGTCACCGGAGTCGTCTGGTAGGCACCCGCCCCCATCGACTTCCAGGTCGCAGCCTGGGTAGCGACATCAGCAATCTGCTCATCTCCCAGGCCTGCAGCCTTAATCTCGTCAAAGACACGCAGAGCAACGCCAGTTGCCGTTGCCGGAGTGACGATATTCAGTGCTGCCGACGCCAGTTTGGTGGCGACCACCGGAATCGCGGCAAATGGGTCAGCGGCACCGGCAGCAGCGATTTGTGCCAAGTTCGCCGGAGTGACGACATCCTTGGCAAAGGTAATTCCCGCTGCCAGCCCCATACCACCGAGCTTCAAACCGGACTGAATCAAGCGCTGACCCATCTCACCGATGTCGTGCGGGCGGTCAGCCTCATCAGCAATCTTGGCAATCATCGTGTCGTCGGCATTTTCGGCCCGAGCTAACTGGAATCCTTGTGGGCCGAAGCTCAGATCATCGGCCAACGATTCCACGCCACCGAGAACAACGGCTGGACCCAACGTGTCCGCAATAGCCATCAGCGACTTCTGAGGATCGTTGAGGTCAATAGACTGAGCGCCAGAGGCGATAATCTTGCGTAGCGGTGACCCCTCCGGAATAGCGCAGGTGGAATCGCCCTCAATGCAAAAGCTCATCACACGGTCAGCAAGCGCCCCGAATCCGCCGGTCAATGAACCGGAGGTCGTACCAGTTGCGCTATCGGCGCTCGTACCGGTGGCCCCCTGGCCACCAGCCGCGTCAGTTAAGGTAGCTACACCCGCGCCCTCTGGCGCTACATTCGTGTCATTGGTCGTCAGCGTGTCAGCAAGCTTGGTGGTGTTTTCTCCCGATGTCTCAGGAGCTGCCGCCGGAGCTTGCGCTCCGTTGCCGACCATTGGCTGGCTTTCCCCACGTGACGGGTCGGAAAAAAGTGCTACGCCCGAGACCTTGTCCGATGGGAAGTTCGACTGGCCGGAGCCAATCTGCTTCGAGACAATATTGGCAACTTGCGCGCCTTCGGAATAACCGAGCAACATCACGCGCGTATCCGGGCACGAGGACTGAATCTCCCCGAGAGTCTCGTTGACCTTTTCGACGGCGGTGCTAACGGCCTCGGAGTATTCCTTCTTTTCTTCTCCGTTGACACCAGGGATGTATCCCTCACCCTGCTCATCGAAGTTAATGTAAATGCGTCCGACCTTTTGCGGGTTGTCGGCGACACTTTCCATGGTGCCACTGGAGCTGGCCGACGACTCACTGCTATCGCTGGATTCTTCCGACTGCGTGGAAGTCTCCGAGTCCGACTCGTCGGTGCTCTCCGGTTCGTTGGCCAACTCGGCGGGCGAGCTGGATTCACTCGATGGCTCATCATCTGAGGCGTCACTGGTTTGTGACGAGGTCTCGGACGACGGGTCGCCCCATAAGTCATCGCTCGACGAGTCTGCAGCACGGGCCGAAGATGCGGAGGAGTCTTCCGAGTTTCCCCACAAGCTGTCGGAGGAGTCGTCAGTTGTCGGTTCCGTCGCAGTCGATTCCGAATCAGCGAACCCTGCCGATGGGTCTTCAACCTTGCCACCATTGGCATCCATGACCTTGGTCGATACGTCGGAGAAAAAACCGGTATCGGTGTTCTCATCGCCCACGGAGTCGAAGCTGGAATTAATAATGACTAGCTGCATAGCGGGGCACTTGTCCGCTTGTGCGACGTTGTTTTTCGAGACGGTTACCTCCGGGTCTGCCAGCGCTACTGGAGGCAGAGCCGTGGTGACCAGCACTGTCGCCGAAAGTCCTGCGACAATCGGTGGAATGCGTCGTTTCATAGCAATGTAGGCCTTTTCTACTAGCGTCCCGGTTTCTATCGGGACTCGATTTTCGTCAGTCGCCATTGCTGTGTTCCCGGCACAGTTTTGCCGGATACTCGCTGGCGGTACATAGTTTCTTCACCATTGGGATCGGTCACAGTGAGATCAATGTCAACTGACTTGGCCTGTGGCTTTGTCGGCTGAATAGTCACGCACCATGTGGTGCCCTCGGGCGCTGCCTCGGGTAGCACGGTCTCCCAATCTGTTTCTGCAAGCCCTGAATCCTGCGCCACCGTCTCCATCAGTGCGTCCGTGTCCTGGCCGTAGTACGCCTTTTCAAATGCGACGACCGCGCTACGAAGATCCTTCGTGCCACCAACAATGGGGGTCTTGCCGGATGCGTCCTCACACTGACCGGCGTAACCGACCGGCGCTGGTGGTGCTACTGGGGTCTCCGCCGGCACCGCCACCGGCGCTGGCTCATCATCATTGGTCATCAACACCAATGCGGTTGCTGCTCCGACCAATCCAATCCCGAGCATGACCGCGCAGATCATCAACATCACTGCGGTTTTCGATGATGCTGACGTATTTTTCGTTCCAGCGGTCGCTGCGCCCGTTTTCGGCTTGGCTAGCAATCGGGTGCGCAGGTCTGGCTTCTGTGGAGTGGGAGGCAGAGCGCGAGATTGCGCCGAAGATTCGGACTGCACAGAATGCAAAGACGTTGCTTCTGCATCGACGTCGTTTGCAGAATCGACGGTTTCGGCCGCCTCCTCTTTTGCTTCGCGTTCCTGCCGCCGAGCTGCGGCCTGGTCAAACCAACTCTGGCTCCCCATTTCCATTACACCTCTGGCGAGTCCGAGGTGTCTGCGTCATAGGAGCCAGTAACCGTCGTGTCCTCGACGGTTACCTGTGCAGATGCAGGAGCCTGTTCAGCTGCCGCATCAAAGGCTTCTTCACGCACCTGCGAGACGGTGTCGTTGACCTGCTGCTGTGCCTTCGCCACGGCAGCCTGTGCGTCCTTAACCGGCTGCGGCGTTACCTTGTCGATTGCTGCCTGGCCACGTTCGACGTGCTTAGCGACAGCCTGCTGCCCAGTCTCTACGATATTGCCGTTCGTAGACACCTCTACTGCTACCTTCGGCGTGCTCACCGCAGCATGCCCAGCGGGAATATCCACAGTGATGGTGTTGTCCGTGGTTGTCAGCGATGCCTTCTGGAGGTTCCACTGTCGATCGACAGTGGCATCGAATTCACTCTTGTGCTCAGGTGCGTCAACCGTGAGCTTGCCGGTCAGCGTATCGGTCTTGCGTACCTTCTCATTAGTTGCCTGGGGTGTCGGGGTGCCCGCTGGAGCTTCCTGCGCGGTAGCAGAAGGCTGTTCCGACTGTTCATTCTCCGCAGCCGGAGTGGTCGCCGGGGTCTCCTTTTGTGAGGAAGCGGTATTGGCCTGCTCCACCGTAGGCTGCTCGACAGGGGTGGAGTCGGTCGACGTCGGCACGGACGCTGTCTCAGTGTTTGTCTGAGAGGTGGCGGTCGGGGCAGCCGGAGGCGTGGCCTCAGCTGGCTCATCGGTAGTCGCCGCCGCGGCTTCCGGTTCACTGTCCGGAGCTTCAGTAGCGGTACCCGGCTGGGTCTGCTCAACCGGAACCTCCTGCTGCGTAGCAGACTCGGTTACGGTACCCGGCTGCGACTGTTGATCGCCCTCGGTTTCTGTTGCTGAGGCCTGCGACTCTTCCTCTGCGGTGGGAGTCTCCGTACCCGGCTGAGTCTGCGGCTCGTTAGTGGTAGTCTCGGCGTCTTCCGATTCGCTGTCCGCAGTCTCAGTAGCGGTACCCGGCTGGGACTGCTCAACCGGAGCCTCTGTCTCCGTACCAGGCTGCGAAGACGGTTCTGCAGCCGCATCCTCAGTGCCCGGCTTCGGTGCTGCCGGTGCAGCTGTAGCAGTGCCCGGCTGTACCGGTGCGTCATCAGCGGTAGGTGCGGCCATAGCAAGCGGAGCGCCAAGCAAGGCCCCCGCAGCGATACCTGCAGCTAGACCGCCAACACGGATTCCAAATTTCATCTATTTTCCCCAATCCATGACAGAATGGAGCTGACCGTGTTAAGCGAAATGCTCTACACAGGTCACCTCCGTCCCCGGCTCGCAGTTGTGACTGCAATCTCGTCTGCGAACCGGGGACTTTTGTTTTGTCGTCGAATGACGACGATGTAATTAAATTTTTTTAAGGAAATACTTTTAAGGCGCTACCCTAATTGGTGGGGTGCATCACATTCATTGCTGTTATGTAACGTCGCATGCAACTCGCTGTCTCACCAGCACTTTCAGCCGGAGACGAGCCTTTCGCTGCTTTCCGTCTACGGTCTTGCGTGATTGATAGGCGCGCTTGGTGGGATCCTCGTAGACCTCACCGCCCCACACCCCGGACGTTTCCGGCAGTGCCTCCGCGAGTCCGTGACACAACTGCCGAACGGGACATTGCTCGCAAATCGCTATTGCTTGCGCATAGCGCCGTTCCACCGCTTTCCTCGGTTCTCCTGCGACCGCCGCGTCCCACAGATGCGGCGATGCATCACCGGTCGCGCACAGTCCATCAGCTAGCGCAGCATGCACCGCTCGAATGAGTCGAAGCTCTTCGAGCTCACCAGGTGTTACTCTCAAATCCATCTTCCGCCCCAGGTCTTCCAAACAGTGATTTAGCTGGTCAGATAGCCGGTCACATCTACGGCATCGAGAAATGCCCAGCGGCTGCCTTGCGCATAATCAAGACCTGCCGCTTTGGCGGCATGATGGTCGATTGCCACCTGCCCCATGTCGAGATCTCGCGCCTCGACGACACGACCCGATGCCAGCAGCTTCGACCACGGTCGATGCCCCCTCTGGTCGGGAACTGACACATTCCACACAGGTGGATTATCGACTGGCAGGTCATCCCGGAAACGGGCCATGACTAGGGCAGTCAGGTGCCGCACATGACCGGGAAGCTCCCGGGAGGCCAACACGCGATGCATCTGCTCACGACTCCACCCCGCGTCCAAACGGTCACGAATGGCCGCAGCGATGCGCGGATACTCCCGCAATGGAACCGCCTGCATCTCCTCCGGCAACACATCAGCGACGAGGGCGGAATCCTCCGAAATCACATCATTGTGATTTTCATACCCAGGCATCGGCTCAGAAATGGCCGATTCTGCCCCCTCATGGACATTCTCCGGGGATTGCGGCGCTTTTTCAGGATTCACCCTCTCAGCGGATCGCTGAACGCTCTCCGAGGCACTGAGCGCCGAACGATGACGGTCGAAAGTTTCGCCGCGGCCATCGTGGACGTCGCCAGCAGGCGCGTCCACCGCCCCGGCGTGAGCGTCGGGAGCACTCCCCCGCCCCGATGAGCCGCCAGGCTCACCCGAGTGAGGCTCCGCCGAACCCTGCTCCCTCGGCTCTGCCGCAGCGTCGACCGGAGGGGATGGAGGGGAGGGGGTGGTAGTTAACCCTTGGTAGTTATATGGGGTGTCACTGTTGACACTCTTACTTTTGCCGTTTTTGACAC
Source organism: Corynebacterium sp. HMSC076C10 (assembly GCF_001812455.1). NCBI lineage: Bacteria > Bacillati > Actinomycetota > Actinomycetes > Mycobacteriales > Corynebacteriaceae > Corynebacterium > Corynebacterium sp. HMSC076C10. The sequence goes on along the minus strand of NZ_KV809164.1, from coordinate 60,427 downwards.
TCTTACTTTGTTTGGGTGTCATTTTGACACTCTTAGCCTGACCTGCGGTTTTGGTTTTGTCGGGTAAGGGTGTCATTTTGACACTCTTACCCGCTTTCTCCTGTTGAAAATGCCCGGCGAGCATGCCTGGCAGATTGATGATGTATTTGCTCGTCGTCTGTCGAGCTTGGCCGTGTTCATTGCGAACCCAGCGGCGCTGGATTTCGATAATGCCGAGTTGCTCCAGCTCCTTGAGTTGCCGTTGAACCGTTGACCGAGATTGCCCGGTCCTGCGCGCCAGATCCTGTACCGAAGGCCAGCACACCGCTCGCCCATCAGTACGTCGCTCGGTCTTGTCCGGGTCATTAAACGGATCTGCTCGGTCAGCGAGCATCGTCAGCGTGAACTTGCACGCTGGCTTGAGCACGTGAACATGCTCGACACAGATACCCATTTCTGCAAAGCCCATTACCAGTCCCACCCCTTCCCAGAGTGGATATTCGACAGGCTGAACCAATGCCCTAGACGGACTCCTGAGGTCTGTGTAAAATTAAGCCCTGTTGGTGAGACTACGGTCTTTCGAAGCGCTACTACCTTGGCAGAGGTAGTAGCGCTTTTCTTTTGCTTTGTCATTGCGCAGCATCCCCCAGAATCGCTTCAACATCCTTGCGGGGGATGCGCCATTGCCCAGAAGGCAACTGAATTGCGTTGGGAAACTGCCCCTTCGAAGCCCACGCTTGCACCGTCCGACGGGTTACCGACGGCAATAGTGCGGAAGCCTCACCGGATGAAAGCCACTCCGATTCATCCATTTTGTGCGTATCTCGTTCACTCATGAACACGAATGTAACGGCTTGCGCCTTGTACGTCAAGCGCACACATTGCGCCATATTCGCCACTCATGTACTGTTGCGCCTATGACAGCGAAATCGATTCAAAAAAGCTACACAGCCGACGAGGCAATCGGCATCACCGTCAATCAACTAATGTTTACCCATCGAGTAACAAGAAAGATGCTGGGCGACGCCCTCGGTATTTCAGGGCAGACGCTAGGGCGGAAAGTGCGCGGACAGATTTCATGGTCTCTCGCAGAAATTTTTGCGATAGCCGCCTATTTCAATATTGAAGTGACCGACCTTCTCCCCCGTCGCGTTCCCCAAATGCAAGAAACCCCCGGTTCGCTTTCGCGAACCGAGGGTTCCAACTTAGTGGCGGGGGCTGGATTCGAACCAACGACCTCTGGGTTATGAGCCCAGCGAGCTACCGAGCTGCTCCACCCCGCGTCAACTGTCCTGGCTTTTACAAGCACTCACAGCGGGCGCTGGTCTCTCTGACCAACGAGAAGTAACTGTAGCACGACGCTCCCAACAAAGACCAATCCCCAGGTCATAGCCGATTTCGCTACAACCTGGGGAGTCTGCGGACCATAGAAACCTATGATTCTCGGTTAACTACTCGTTGCACGTCTTACTGCCCGTTGGCCTTCTGGTAGTCAGCGGCAGCGCGGTCGAGCTCGGCAAGTGCCTGGCCCTGTGCCGCGTAGTCACCGTTCTTCTGTGCGTCGTTAAGCTTCTCCAACGCGTCGGAGATACGTCGAGCGGCGTCGTCACGCGCGGCGACATCAACCTTGCGCTCTTCCTTCGGTGCCTCGTCGTCGGACTCAGCGTCGGCGGCATCCTTGTCCTTATCCGCCGGCTGCTCCTCAGTCTCTTCCTCACCGCGGACCTTGGTCGCGGCGGAAGCATCGATACCGACCTGACTCAGAGCCTCAGTGACCGTGGCGCCGTAGCCCACCTGACCGCGGTAAGCGACGAGAATACGCAGCAGCTTCGGGAATGCGGTCTCCTGGCCCTTGCGCTGGGTGTAGACCGGTTCGACGTAGAGAATCTCGCCATCGCCGACCGGCAGCGTCAGCAGGTTACCGTTGGTGACCACGTTCGTACCCTCGAGCAGAGTACGGTCCTGGGCGACCTCATCTGCGGACATCATCGTGTCCTGCGCCTGACGCGGACCCATGGTCTGGGTGTTGGTCGGCAGGGCACGGATGGTGATTTGACCGTACGTCTCCGGATCGGAGGAAGCACTCATCTGGGCGGCGAGGAACTCGCGCTCCAGACCGCGGAAGGCGGAAATCAGCTGGAAGCTCGGCTTGCCGGTCTTCGGATCGGAAGCGACAACGTAGTACGGCGGCTGGGAGAGGTTCTGCTCTTCCGGCGCGGTCGGATCGGACGGGACGGACCAGAAGGAGTCATTGGCGAAGAAAACGCCCGGATCGCTGACGTGGTACTTAGCCATCAGCTCACGCTGAACCTTAAACAAGTCCTCCGGGTAGCGCAGGTGCTCCTGCAACTCCTCGGAAATCTCCGACTTCGGCTTCACCACATCCGGGAAGACACCCTCCCAGGCCTTGAGCACCGGATCCTTCTCATCGAACTCGTAGAGCTCAACGGTGCCATCGTAGGCATCGACGGTCGCCTTGACCGAGTTGCGGATGTAGCTGACCTCGCTGTTTGGCAGCGGGCGTGGAGTGCCATCCGGGTTAATGGAGTCCTGTGTGGTTTCCTGGAGGCTCATGCGCTGGGAGTACGGCATCTTGGCCAGCGTGGTGTAGCCGTCGACAATCCACTTCATACGGCCATCGACTACAGCCGGGTAGGTCTTGGTGTCAGTAGTCAGCCACGGGGCGACCTTCTGAACACGGTCACGCGGATCGCGGTTGTAGATGATCTTGGAGTCCGGCCCAATGCGGTCGGACAGCAGGATGTTCAGCTCCTGGTAACGGGTGGCAAAAATCATGCGGCTGGCAAGTCCGCCAACGCCAACACCACCCTCACCGTCGTAGGTGAAGTTACGGCCGTCGGCATCGTACTCATAGTCCTTGCCGTCACCGTTACCGCCAACAATCGCATAGTCGGCATCGCTGTTGGCGATAACCGGGCCGTAGTAGATACGCGGCTGCTTCAGGTTCAGGTTCATGCCGTTCGGGTCCTCGGACTCGAACAGGTCAGCCACGGTGTACAGCGGGTAACCGCCGCGGGCGGAACCGGACTCGGAGGCAACCTCGTCGACCTTATTAGCCGGCGCAGCAACGAAACCATTGCCGTGGGTATAGACCGTGTGACGGTTGATCCAGTCAGTCTGGTTACCCTGCAGCGTCTGCGGATTCAGCTCACGAGCAGCGACGATGAAGTCACGGGACGCGCCATCGATCTGGTAGCGGTCAATGGCAAGCGGATCGAAGAAACCATAAAAGTTCTTCAGCTGACGCTGCTGCGTGAAGGTACGCGGCAGGACCTCCGGATCCAGGATTCGGATATTGGCCAATGTCGCGGCATCGCGCGAAATCGAATCCGCACCTTCCTTTGCTGCCTCCTTATCGCCTTCCTTTTCAGCCGGAACGCCCCAGTCGCGCTCGACCTTCACCTTGTCGTCGGTAAGCCCGTAGTGGTAGCGCGTCGATTCAATGTTGCGCGCAATGTATTCACGTTCCTTGGAAGCGCGGTTCGGGTTAACCGAGAACTGCTCAACTGCCATCGGCCAGGCCACGCCAATCAGACCTGCGGAAACCAACATCAGCACGGTGGCAAACGCCGGGATCGAAAGATTGCGCAGGAAAATGGCCGCGAAGAATGCAGCGGCCACGACGATTGCGATGACCAGCAGCGTAATCTTCGCCGGCAGCAGCGCATTGATATCGGTGTAGGAACCACCGGTGAAGGTCTTCTGCTTGTTATTCAGCAGCTCATAGCGGTCCAGCCAGTAAGACACAGCCTTGAGCAGCATGAAAACACCGGCCCAGCACGCCAACTGCGCACGAGCCGCATTGGAAACGCGGGTCTTCTCCCCTGTAGTCGGGTTACCTGGGCGGATGCCACCAAGGAAGTAATGCGTCACCAGCGACAGCAGGAACGCAATAACTACCAGGACAACCAGCGTCGAAACGATGTACGACCACAGCGGCAACTGGAATGCATAGAAGCCCAAGTCCTTGCCATACTGCGGGTCAGTCTCACCGAAGGACTGCCGGTTTAAGAACAGCTGCACCGTCTGCCAATTACCCTGCCCCACAAGGCCACCGAGTACGCCGAATACAACGGGCAGCGTGGTGAACATCGACTTCGAACCGGATTCAGCCATCCGTCGGTACACTGCCTGCGGGCTGCGTGGATCCGTCAGTCCGAGGTCGACGGGCCGCGAGCGCCACGCCAGCCACATAGATAGAAATGTCAGTGCGCCCGTTATCAGGCCTACAGTGATAAACAGGACGATACGAGTGAGCCACGTGGTGGCGAATACCCCTCGATACCCCACTTCACCGAACCACTGAAAGTCCGTATAAAAATTGACGGCGATTGGAATAACAAAGGTCAGCGCGGCAATCACCAACACGGTAATTGCCAGCCACCCCGGTCGGCCACCCGCCGATCGTCTCGGTCGAGTCTGGTTTAGAGACAACGTCTCTCCTGTTCGAGTTGAGCTTGACTTGCCAGCGAGCTGGTAAGTCGGTCGTACGCTTATCTGTCATCTACTCTAAATAAAGTTCCTAACATTTGACTAAGGATGCTGTTAATACAGCGTTGCCAGGAAAGGGGCGTCGTCAAGCGTCATGAGCGAAAACAACGGCACTCAGACTCATCTCAGCCAGCAGGCACTCAATCGCGCCGTGCGCGAAGCTGTCGAATACGTCCACACCGAAGGTTGGGACCGCGCTCCGAGCCTCTTCGCCCTCGTCCCCACCGCCGCGCTTGCCGACGTGCTTGCCGACGAGCTGATTGACAGCGCCCCACTGACTGTCGTTGCGCAGGAACCTCTCCCCGAGGGAATTGAAGGTGGTAGCCCTGAGTTGGCGGACTTTATCGCTCGGACATCCTGGCCGGCAGGTGTCGTCGGTGCCGTGTTAGCGCAGGAAATTATGGTCATCGCCCCGGAGCAGGCAGACAGCTTTGAGGGCGCGTCCCTGGACGAGGTGCGGGCACAGGCGGATGGTGAGGCGGCTCGTCAGGCACGTCTTTTCAGTGGCGTTATCAGTGAAGGTCCACACCTAACGCTGATTCAGCCTCGCCCCACAGAGGCGGAACTGGATGAGCGTGGACCCTTTGCTGAAGATGAGATTGAGCTAAAAGATGGTTCTGGGGTAGCCGATGGTGTCATCGCTGCGTTGTATTCCACGTTCGGAAGCGCCTCATAAATCCACCTACCAGCGATAAGAGACAAAAAAGAGGCATTGAAAGCGCCGAATATCCATATAACTAGCTTATTCCGGTTGACATCGGGCTTAGAACCTAGTTGTATAACAAAGTGATAAAGGCGCGTCTCTAAGTATCCGCTCAGGGTTCTGTCGGACTTGGTTCTGTCGGACTGGGTTCTTACAGGGACGGTCTGTGGCGAAGAAATCGCGAGTGTAGCGCGAGTTTTTCCTTCTATAGGTTTTCAACTAAGAGGTTTTAATTATGAAGAACAACGTTGTTCGCCGTGCAGCAGCCTCGGCAGCTGCAGCTTCTGCGCTGGCAGCCTCCCTCCTGACCGGCGGTGTTGCCAACGCTCTTCCTACTGGTAACTACGTTGCCTTCGGCGATTCCTTCGCTGCTAACCCGGGCCAGTCCGATCCAGCCGTACCGGGCCGTGGTGGCTGCCCGATTTCGGTCTCGAACATCGGCTCTCACGTTGCTCGTGAGACTGGCCTTGAACTGCACGACTACTCCTGCAACGGCACTACCGCTTTCATGCCGACTCAGCCGCAGAAGTCCCTGATGGGCCAGGTTGACAACGCCATCGCTCAGGGCTCCCTCGGCCCGGCTACCCAGCTGGTGACCATTTACGTTGGCGCCAATGACGCGATGCAGGGCGCTGTGCTGCCAATGCCGGTTCAGGATGACCTGTACACCACCAACGTTGTGGCCGCTGTGGAGAAGATCAAGGCCGCTAACCCAACTGCTCGCGTCATGCTGATTGGTTACCCGGCTTTCACCTCTAATGACCCGACTCACTACGCTTGCCCGGTTAACGCCGCAGGTTTTGCACCGCACATTCCGGCTGCCGGTATGCACCACTTTGAGATGGCTCTGCAGAACCGCCAGATGCGTGCTGCCGCTGAATCCGGTATCGGTTTCGTCAACATGAAGGAGGTCACCAACATCGACGTCGCAATGTGCGGTCCGGACGGTGAGCGTCAGGTCTCCGCAATTCTGGATACCGATATTGCTTCCTACAACATGACCAACCACCCGACCTTCCACGGTTCGGCAGTTGCTGGCACCACTATCGCCAACGTCTACAAGAGCACCTTCTAAGACTTCTCAACGTCGCTCAGACGTCTTCAAGTACAACGAAAAATCCCCGGTCGTAATGACCGGGGATTTCCATTTGTGGAGCTGCCGAGAATTGAACTCGGGTCCACCGCCAACTCGCCAGGGCTTCTCCGTGCGCAGTTCGCACAATCGCCTCTACTCGACCCTTCGGCTCAGGCAAACATGTCCGAATGACGGGCCCAGCCGCAAGCAAGAAGATCCCCGATGAGCCTTACGGCACACCCATCGGGCGAGCCCTTTTAAGTCGATGCCAGGGTCCGGACCAAAGGGCAAGCCCGGTCTGACAGACACGCTAGTCGCTTAATTAGGCAGCGAGAGCGTAGTCGCGCTGAGTGTTCTCGGCGCTTAATCAGTTGCTACGACGCTTAACGGTGGTCTCTAGCCTGCACCGGCACGCTTCCCCTGGCTCACTGTACGGTGTCGAAACCATGTCAGCCCCATACAATGCCTTCGAGCACGGGAAAGTGCGTAGCACTCAAAGGATGTTCAAGGATAACGCTTTACGACGAGGAAAGTCAACAGACCTCTTCGTAAAGCCCACTACCCCTTGATGCCTTTCACACGGCGACCCAGCGCACGAGTAGCTTCGCGCTCCTCCGTGCGGCGCTTGATGTCCTGACGCTTGTCATAGTCCTGCTTACCGCGGGCGAGTGCGAGCTCGACCTTCAAGCGACCGTTGGTGAAATACAGCTTCAGGGGTACAAGCGTGTTGTTACCATCGCGGACCTTGCCCCACAGGGTGTCAATCTCCTTGCGGTGCAACAACAGCTTGCGCGAACGACGCGGCGAGTGATTAGTCCACGAACCGTAGGAGTACTCCGGGATATGCAGCCCGCGCAGCCACACTTCTCCGTCATCGATGGTCGCGAAGGCGTCGTTAAGCGATGCTTTGCCCTCGCGCAGCGCCTTGACCTCAGTGCCCACGAGAACGACACCGCATTCGTAGGTGTCAAGAATGTTGTAGTCATGGCGGGCACGACGATTGGTGGCCACCACCGCGTTGTTGGCGCTGACCTTTTCTTTCTTCGACTTCTTCTTGCCCATAACCTACTTAACTCTAGTCGAAGAAGGTGCACTACAGCTATTTCCTAGCTATTCCCTTAACTTTCCCTTGTGCGCCTCCTTGCAGCCAACATATATATGCCTCTGGCCTTTTACGTTGTGACGCAACTTACTTTCCCCTAACCTTTTACCAACGTCTAACACAGAGGGATTTAAATATGGGACAGTCAAAAACGTTGGAACCGGACAAAGCGCCCCCGAAGCCAAAGGGGTTCCTAGCAACACTGGAACGCATTGGCAACGCACTGCCAAACCCGTTTTGGCTGTTTGTAATTCTTGCCGGTGTAGTCATCGTTTCTTCGTGGCTCGGTGAGGCTGCGGGTATGCAGGCCAAGGATCCCGCGTCGGGTGACATCATCGAGGTGGAAAGCCTCGCTACCGCTGAGTATCTGCAAAAGATGGTTTCTGAGGCGGTAACGAACTTCACGGACTTCGCACCAGTTGGCCTGATTCTGGTGTGCATGCTCGGTGTCGCCATTGCGGAGTACTCCGGTTACATCGGCTCGGCAATTCGCGCGGCAATTTCCAAGGTGCACTCCCCTGTCCTGCTGACATTCATCGTTGCACTGGCCGGCGTGACTGGTTCGATCGCTTCTGATGCCGTCTACGTGATTCTCATTCCGCTGGGCGCCGCCTCATTTGCCGCCGTTGGTCGTAACCCTATTGTCGGTGCGATGGTCGCCTTTGCCGCCTCGTCGGCCGGGTTCAATTCATCACTGGTGCTCAACATTACCGATGTGCTGCTGGCAGGCATCTCCACGCATGCTGCGCACTTCGTAGATCCGGAATACGTAGTTTCGCCGCTGGCCAACTACTTCTTCACCATGGCCTCGTCGATTGTGCTGGCTCTGATTATTACGGCTGTTACTGAGCTGTTCATCACCAAGCACGTGGAGAAGACCATCCACGAAGATCATGTTGACCACGAAGCTGCCGAGTTCACCAAGCCGGGCGCTTCGGAGGAGGCTGCTGAGGAAAACGCTAAGAAAAAGGAGCAGGACACCGCGTCGAGCAGCTCCAACAGCGGCCGCGATAAGCTCGTTCTAAATGCCTCCGAACGCCATGGCCTGCGCTACGGCAACATCGCCGCCGTCATCTTCCTGGCGCTGTGGTTCGCTGCCCTATTCATCCCGGGTTCGCCTCTGCGCGGCGAAGGCGACGGCATCTTGAATTCCGTGCTGCTTACCGACGTCGTGGTGTCCATTGCCCTCTTCTTCGCCGTGGTCGGTATTGCGTACGGCATTGGCGCCAAGACCATCACCTCCTCTGCAGATGTGCCCGCCTTCATGGAACGTGGCCTGGGCACACTGACCACAATGATGGTGCTCTTCTTCGCTGTTTCGCAGTTCACGGCCTACTTCAAGTGGTCCAATATCGGCCAGTGGACCGCCATCAAGGGCTCCGAATTCCTGACCAAGGCGGATCTGCCGCCGCTGTTGCTCTTTGCTGCCTTCGTCCTGATGGTGGCTGTTCTCAACATGCTGATTACCTCGGGCTCTGCACAGTGGGCACTGATGGCGCCGGTCGTGGTGCCGATGCTGATGTACGTCAACGTCTCCCCGGAGGTCTCTCAGCAGCTATTCCGTATTGGTGACTCCCCGACCAACATCATTACACCGATGTCGCCGTACTTTGCGCTGGCCTTGACCTTCCTGCAGAAGTACTACAAGCCGGCGGGTGTCGGCACGCTGATGTCACTGGCCATCCCGTACTCGTTGTGCATGCTGGTGGGCTGGTTCCTATTCTTTGTCGTGTGGTATCTCGCGGGTATTCCACTGGGGCCAGGAGTTCCGGTGCGTTAACTCACAACTTCTGGGCAACTGAGGGATTGGTCGAATTTTTCGGCCAATCCCTCAACTATTTGCGGTACTCGGGTTTAGTATTGCGTACGGTCGCCACCACAACGGGCGTCGTTAAGCGAAAACGTACACACTTTGAGCACACACTGAGACGCGGATATAACCTATGCCAACAAAGCACCTAAAATTTACGGGATCGACAGGCGAGACTCTAGCTGCATCGATTGATTTGCCGGACGGTAAGCCACGCGCGTGGGCACTATTTGGTCATTGCTTCACGTGTAATCGGATGGTGCCCGGCGCGTCACGCACCTGCAAGGCGCTGGCGAAGAAGGGCATTGCGGCATTCCGGTTCGACTTCACTGGCCTCGGGCAGTCCACTGGTGATTTCGGTGAGACGACGTTCCAGACCAACATCGATGACCTTAAGGCCGCCTACGAGTTCATGGAGGCAGAATTTGAGGCCCCCTCGCTACTGATTGGGCACTCGCTCGGTGGCGCAGCGGCGCTGAACGCCGGCCACGATATGCCGAAAATCAAGGCGGTAGCGACAATCGGTGCACCCTTCGATCCGGCACACTCGATTGTGCGCATCGCCGGTGACATTTCGACGGTCGATGAGCACGGCACGCAGGTTCTGCAGATTGAAGGTCGTGGCATTCCCATCTCCCGTGAGTTCTTGGAAGTGTTGGCGGACTACAACCCGGAGGTTTATCTCAGCCAGCTGCGCAAGCCACTGCTTATTCTGCACTCCCCGACCGACCAGACTGTTGGTATCGATAGCGCCCAGAAGATTTTCCAGGTCTCTCGCTATCCAAAATCCCTGATGAGCTTGGATCGCGCAGACCACTTGCTCACTCGCGCTAAGTCCGCCGCGCGCGCTGCTGACCTGATTTATGCGTGGGCGGATAGCTATCTTCCGGAGGCTGAATAGCCCTGTTATCATTAGGGGTTATGGACACAACTGAACACTCTGGCCACTCACACGGCCACGGTCATTCACACGGTCATTCACACGGCCATGACCACGCTCATATTGACCCCGCGAATACTCCTGCCCGTCGCCTGCTCGCAGCTGCGGGTCTAACTCTTGTCGTATTTCTCGCCGAGCTCATCGGCGGCTTGGTTTCGGGTTCACTGGCGCTGCTGGCAGATGCCGGCCATATGGTGACGGACTCCGCAGGCCTGCTTATGGCAGTTGCCGGTTTGGCTATCGCCCAGCGCGGAGCCAATCACCGCGCGACGTACGGGTACCGTCGTGTTGAGGTTCTGACTGCTCTCGTCAACGGTCTGACAGTTTTCATCATTGCCGCTGTGATTCTCTGGGGCGCAATCCGGCGATTCGGGTCAGTGGAGCAATCTGAGATTCAAACCACGTCGATGCTCATCATCGCGGTCATCGGCCTGCTCACCAATGTGATTGCGGCGTTTCTGCTCGCCGGCGCTGCCAAGGAAAGCGTCAACGTCCGCGGCGCGTATCTGCACGTGCTTGTCGACGCCGCTGGTTCGGTCGCCGTCATTATCTCCGCTATCGCTATCGCATACACCGGCTGGACTGCCATCGACTCGGTGGTCTCTATCGTGATTGCGCTCTTCATCGTCCCCCGAGCCGCCGTTCTGGTGCGCGACTGTCTCCACGTGTTGCTGGAGTACACCCCGAAGGGCGTCGACACTGAGAGAATCACTGCTGACCTGTCTGACTTGGACGGAGTGGTCGATGTCCACGATCTCCACGTCTGGTCCCTCAACGGCAGCGACCTACTGGCATCTGTCCATCTCGTGCGCTGCGACACGCTCCCCAACGGCGACGAGCACGCATTGCTCGACCGCGCGCAGGCACTGCTTCACGACGTCCACGGGATTGAACACGCCACGGTGCAAATTGAAAGAACCGGGCACGCTGACCACGAGTACCCGGCTCATACCTAAAATGTTCGGCTAGTAGCTGAAGTAAGATGCTAGCCCTCGAGCTGCTCCCCTAGCTCCAGCCACTCCATCTCCAGCTCTGCCTTCTGCTCAACCACCTCCGCAGCACGGCGATCGAGGTCCGCCAGCTTTTGTGTGTCCAAGTTGGCTACATCAGCACTCGCTTCCGCCATCTGCGTATGCAGTTCACTTTCCTGCTGGCTGAGCTTCGCCATCTTCCGCTCCAGGGCACTCATCTTCTTTTGAACAGCATGAGCTTCCGCGGCTGAGAGCTTCGATGTCTCTTCGGCAGCATCATCTTCACGAGTTCGCGTGGCAGTGACGCGTGCACCCCTGTCAGCCAGCTGTGCGCGGCGCTGGAGGTATTGACCAATCCCACCTGGCAGGTTCGTCAGCTCACCATCGCCGAAAAGGGCCCAGGTCGAGTCGGCAATACGCTCAATCAGGTAGCGGTCGTGCGAGATGACCACCAGCGTGCCCGGCCAATTGTCCAGCAGGTCTTCCAATTCCTGCAGCGTGTCAATGTCCAGGTCATTGGTCGGCTCGTCGAGCAGCAGGAAGTTCGGCTCACTCATCAACACACGCGTGAGTTGCAAGCGACGGCGCTCACCACCGGAAAGGTCTGCGATTGGAGTGCGTTGCCGTTTCGGGGAAAATCCCAATCGCTCAGCCAGTTGCGAGGCGCTAATCTGCTTCTTGCCCAGGTCAATATAGGTCGCGACGTCCTCCACAGCGTCGAGCACACGCATATCCAGCGGCAGATCATCGAGCTCCTGTCGCAGCCAGCCCAGGCGCACCGTCTTGCCCTCAATTCGCTTGCCATCGCTTAGGGGGTAGTCTCCCGCCAACGCACGCAACAAAGTCGTCTTACCCGAGCCGTTAACACCGACCAGGCCGATGCGCTCGCCGGGGGCCAGGCGCCACGTGACGTCGTTAAGCAATTCTCTACCGTCGGGCGTTTCCAGGGACGCATGCTCCAGCTCCACGACCACCTTGCCCTGACGACGCTGCGAAAACGCCATCAGCTCCACAGAATCGCGCGGTGCTGGCACATCAGCTATGAGCGCCTCGGCGGCTTCGATGCGGTAGCGAGGCTTCGAGGTGCGGGCCGGCGCACCACGGCGCAACCACGCGAGTTCCTTGCGCGCGAGGTTCTGACGACGCTGCTCGGCGGCATCGGCCTGGCGCGCACGCTCGGCACGTGCGAACGTCCAGTCGTTGTAACCTCCGTCGTAGAAATCGACAGTGCCGTCGTGGACTTCCCACGTCTTCGTGGCAACGGTATCCAGGAACCAACGATCGTGCGTGACGACGACCAGGGCTGCTCGGCGCGAAAGAACATGATCGGCCAACCACTGCACACCCTCAATATCGAGGTGGTTCGTTGGCTCGTCGAGAATGAGCAGATCCAGATCGCGGACCAGTGCGGCCGCCAGGTTTACGCGACGGCGCTCACCACCGGAGAGATTGGCGACCTTGGTATCCATACCGAGGTCATTGATACCGATGCCATCGAGGACCTCGCGGATGGAAGCGTTACCCGCCCACTCGTGTTCAGCGAGGCCGAGCGGTGCGATGACGCATTCAAACACGGTGGAGTTCGGGTCGAGCTCCGCGCCCTGGGTAACATGCGCCATGGCCATGTCGTTGGCTCGCGAAATACGTCCGGAGTCCGCCGGCTCCACGCCTGCCAGAATCTTCAGCAGTGTGGACTTGCCGCCACCGTTCAAACCGACAACACCGATGCGGTCGCCCTCTTGAACGCCGAGGCTGACGCCGTCGAGCAGAGTCTTGAGCCCGAAGGACTTAGAAATATTCTCGCAATTAATCAGATTCGCCATGATGAGTATTTATTGTGCCCCATTCGACGTTGCCAAGCACACGCCGGACATACCAGGCCACCGGCAGCTCATCGAACTGCTCTTGGGTTACCCATTTAAATTCCGGATGCTCGCCACTGAGCTGGACAGCCTGCGCGTCGTTAGCCTCGCGTACTAGAAAAGTCACCGTGTGGAAGCGGAAGTTCTCCCCGCCCATATCCGGATTGGAATAGTGGGCAAATTCGCTGACCTCCGCTGCGCGCAGGCCGGCCTCTTCACGCAGTTCGCGCACAGCGGCCTCCGCGGGCTCCTCCCCTGTGTCGAGCTTGCCACCGGGCAGATCCCACTGGCCCCCGAGGAAGCCCTCGTATTCACGCAGCAGAAGCAGCAAGCGGTCACCGCGGAAAACTATGCAGTTGCACACCCAGCCGTCGTCGTCAGGCCAGAACTTAGTCCAAGCCACGCCGCGCGGTTCGCGCCGGCCGATTTCGGCCCTGCTGGGGTTGCCGTCACGGTGCATGGGGGAAAGATCGCCTGTCCTTTGTTAAAAGCGCTGGTCTCGTGAGACCTCAGCGAGGCGAACGAAATCGGCAATTTCGAGCTTCTCTCCTCGCTGCTTTGGGTCAATCCCCGCTGCTATAAGCGCCTCTTCGGCTGCGGCGCCAGATCCGTAAATCCCCGATAGGGCCGCCCGGAGGGTCTTGCGGCGTTGCGCAAAAGCAGCGTCGATAAGCGGGAAAAGGCGTGCGCGGAACTGCGGCGAGATTTCCCACGGGGCCTCGGGGGCATCGGCGGTCTTGGAGTTCTCTGGAGCGTCGGAGCGAGCGTAGCAGTCAATGCGAACGAGCCCGGAATCAACCTTGGGGACCGGCCAGAAGACGTGCGGACCAATGGCACCGGCGCGACGCACTGTGCCGTAGTAGGCGGCCTTGACACTGGGGACACCGTAGATCTTGGAGCCCGGCTGAGCCGCCAGCCGGTCAGCGACCTCAGACTGCACCATCACGAGCACGCGACGGATGGTGGGCAGCTCGGCAAGCATGTGCAGGAGCACCGGTACAGAAACGTTGTATGGCAGATTGGCCACCAGCGCATCTGGGGCAGTCTGAAAGTCCTCGCGGCTGACCTTCAGCGCGTCTTTCTCAATGAGCTCAAGTGCGCAGCCCTCGGCGCGCTCAGTGACTGTCTGGGGCAGACGCGCCGCCAGCCGCGAATCGATTTCAACAGCCGCCGCGCGGCCGCAGTGTTCGAGCAGCCCGAGGGTCAGCGAGCCCAAGCCGGGGCCAACCTCAACAGGGTAGGAATCCTCCGGCAAGTCCGCCGCAGCGACAATTCGACGCACGGTGTTGGCGTCGTGGACGAAGTTCTGCCCCAATTTCTTCGTCGGGACAATATCCAACTGCGCCGCCAAGTCGCGTACTTCGACCGGCCCCAAGAAAGAAACTTCTGCTTTAGTCACAGTTAGATACTACGGGGTCAACACAAAAAATAGGCTTAGCTCGTTATGGCTAGACGGACCTAGCTTTAACGAAGCCCCATGGAAGCGGTACAAGCGGGCCATGCGCCCCAACCCTGACCAGCCTGGACACGCTCAGCGACAGCAATCTGCTGCTCGCGGGAAGCCTGCGATGCACGCGGTGCATACTCAGTACCGCCGTAAGCTGCCCAAGTGGAATCGGTGAACTGCAGACCACCGGAGAAACCGTTACCGGTATCGATAGCCCAGTCGCCGCCGGACTCACACTGAGCCAGCTGATCCCACACGCCGTAGCCGGCAGCCGGAGCTGCAATGCGGGACTTAGTGCCCTGGCGAATAGTGGAGATACCCGGAGCCTTTAGCTCCTTTTCTTCCAGGACCTCGCGTCCGAGCTCTTCACCATCGCGAGAGGTGACCTTGACCTGACGCTCTACCTGGCCCGGTTCACCTTCCTGCTCAACGATGCGCTCATCTTCGAACATCGAATCATCTTCAATGATGTTCTCGTGAGCTGGAATCTCCTCAGTCTCGGTGATGGTCTTATCAATCAGACGAGACAGAGCGATGCGCATCCCCTCGGTGACCGGAGCATCCAGACCCGGCTCGACGGTGTCATCTTCACGCAGTTCAATGCCACGCTGAGCCAGCACATCTCCGACGGTCATAGCCGGGACGGTCAGGTCGATGTCCTTGGCATCGTCGTGAAGCACAATATTCTTGGCACGAACGACGTCGAGTTCGACTCCCTTAGCGGAAATCTCGCCCTTTTCGACCTCGACCTTGTCCTTATCGGAGATGAGCCCCTGCTTCTTCAGACCTTCAATCAGCTCATCGGTAGTGATGGCATTGGTCTTGTGCTCCTGCGGCTTGCCATCGACAATCATCGTGACTGGCTTGGCAGAGCGGTAGACCAGCTTGCCGCCGTCCGTGAGATCGCCCTGACGCTGAACCAGGTCGCCACCGGTGGTTTCGACACCAGCCTTCTGCAGAATGGCCTTGTCATCCTTGGACCAGGTTGCGATTTGCTCAACCTTACCGTCGATTTCGACGGTGATGGTGTCATAGTTGGATGCTGCGACAGTACCACCCAGAGCAACAGCAGCGACCAGACCGCCTGCGGCAATCTTGGACGAAGTGGAGACTCCGTCATTAGCACGATTGAGATGACGCTTCTTCGCAGCACTCACGGGGTTCGTCACAGCCTTTCGGAGGATGGGGCAGCTAGCAAATGAAAGAAATACAGTTTGTAACAGTACGGTAAAGATTCAGTGTTGTCTAAAATATATCGATAAAAGTGACGGGAAATACAACAAACCGCCCCGGCTGCATTTCCACAGCTCAGGGGCGGCAATACGCCAGCACGTGCTTAAATGCCGTACACCCGACGTGCGTTATCCGTCAAAATCTGTGCCATCTCCTCCGCCCCGATTTCTCGGGCTGCGGCCATCGCACGCGCCTGATGACCGATAAAAGTGGACTCGTTGCGCGCACCTCGGAAAGGCTCCGCGGTCATGTACGGGGCATCGGTTTCCACCAGCAGCTGCTCCGCCGGCGCCTCAGCCACAGCCTGCCGCAGGTAATCATTGCGTTTGAAGGTCACGTTGCCGGTAAAACTCAGCAGGTAACCGCGTGCAATGGCTTCGCGGGCAACCTCGATGGGCGAAGAGAAACAGTGCAAAATGACCGTATTGTCGTAGCCGTCCAACGCCGCCATCAGGTCTTCATCGGCGTCGCGGTTATGAATCATCAACGGCTTGCCGACGGTTGCTGCGAGCTCCATATGCCACTGCAACGCAGCCAGCTGTTCGCTCTTCGACGCGCAGCCGTCGAGGGAATCCAGCCAGTACCAATCCAATCCCGTCTCCCCCACGGCCACAACCCTGGGGTCGGCAGCCATTTCGGTTAAGCGGGCCTTGGCGTCGTCGTCAAGCTCGTGCGCGCGCGTCGGATGGATGGCGGCGGCGGCCCAGACGTTGGGGTGCGCGTGCGCAGCGGCAAAGGCCAGTTCGGTTTCCGGCATGCCATCGCCGACCGTGCAGACTCCGACGACGCCCGCTGCGGCGGCCCGGTCCATGAGCGCCGCAATCTCTTCCGGAGTTTGCGCCCCACAGGACGCGAGATGCGTGTGGGCGTCAAACAGCGGAGTGAGATACTCCGCGGGTTCTGCAATCTTGCGTTTGCGCTTTCCCATACCTCTACTGAGCCCCTACTTCACCTGTGCCCACTCGGGGCCGTGCTCAGCCAACTCAGAGTCGAGCTTGGTGAAAATCGGCTTCGGCTTGGCCAGCGCCGTACCCGGCTCAATGTCGAAGCGACGCCAGGCGGCCTTCTGATTGACGTAGTCACCGGTGATGATTGGGTAGCTCCTACCCTCTGCCGGCAGGTCAGCGCCGACCGGTTCGACCGGCATGTCGTCCTGGACTTCCTGGACTTCTGGCATTGCGGCCCAGATCCCCTCGCCGCCCAGGGTCTCGAAGACCTTCTGCGAGCTTTCCGGCAGGTACGGGGTCAGCAGCACATTGGCGTCGCTGACTACCTGCAGTGCTGTCCACAGCACGGTAGCGAGACGCTCGCGCTGGGACTCGTCCTTCGCCAGCTTCCACGGCTCCTGCGCAGCAATGTAGGCGTTGGCCTCTCCGACCAAGTGCATGGCGGCGGTGATACCGGCGCGGAAGCGGGACAGCGCAAGCGCGTCGCCGACCTCGGCGAAGGAACGCTCAGCCAGGTCGAGCAGTTCACGGTCAGCGTCAGTGAGTTCGCCCGGAGTTGGCACCTCACCGAAGTTCTTGAAAGCCATGGACACGGTGCGGTTGACCAGGTTGCCCCAGGAGTTGGCCAGCTCGTTATTCACGCGGCGGACGAACTCATCCCAGGTGAAGTCGGTGTCCTGGTTCTCCGGGCCTGCCATCGCGATGAAGTAGCGCAGCGGATCCGGACCAAACTCCGCCAGGAAGTCCTTCACATAGATGACAACGCCCTTGGAAGAGGAGAACTTCGAGCCCGACATGGTCAGGTACTCCGAGGAGACGACCTCCGTCGGCAGGTTCAACTCACCGAGCTCCCCGACCTCGCCCCCGCGGGAGCCCTCGCCACGGTAGCCCAGCAGCTCAGCCGGCCAAATCTGGGAGTGGAAGGTGATGTTGTCCTTGCCCATGAAATAGTAGGACAGCGCCTCCGGGTCATTCCACCACTTGCGCCACGCTTCCGGGTCACCAATGCGCCAGGCCCACTCGATGGAAGCGGATAGGTAACCGACGACGGCGTCGAACCAAACGTAGAGTTTCTTCGTCCCGTTTTCCGACCAGCCCTCCAGCGGAATCGGCACACCCCAGTCAATATCACGGCTCATTGCACGCGGACGGATGTCCTTCAGGATGTTCAGGGAGAACTTCAGCACGTTCGGGCGCCAGTCCTTGCGCTCCTGCAGCCACTCGGTCAAGGCCTCTGCCAGAGCCGGCAGGTCTAGCAGGAAGTGCTCAGTTTCAACGAACTTCGGGGTCTCGCCGTTGATTTTCGACACCGGATCAATCAGATCGGCCGGGTCAAGCTGGTTACCGCAGTTGTCGCACTGGTCGCCGCGGGCACCGGAAGCGCCACAAATTGGGCAGGTACCTTCGATGTAACGGTCCGGCAGGGTGCGACCGGTCGACGGGGAAATCGCACCCATCGTGGTCTGCTTGACCATATAGCCGTTTTCGTAGAGCCCACGGAAGAGCTCCTGGACAACGGCGTAGTGGTTGCGCGTGGTTGTGCGCGTAAACAGGTCGTAGGAAAGCCCCAGACCCGCGAGGTCCTGCACAATCTGGCGGTTGTAACGGTCGGCCAATTCCTGGACAGAAACGCCTTCCTTCTCCGCCTGCACAAGCAGTGGCGTGCCATGCTCATCAGTACCGGAGACCATCAGCACGTCATTGCCAATCATTCGCTGGTAGCGAGCGAAAACGTCCGAGGGGACACCGAAACCTGCAACATGGCCGATATGTCGCGGACCGTTAGCGTACGGCCACGCAACTGCTGTGAAAATGCGAGACATATCTAACAGGGTAATAGATGACCTACCATCACGATGAACTGTGCCCTCATGAAGTCTTCCAAGAACTGTCCCCTAGCGTCATCGCGCGCTCGCGCAGTCACTACGCTTATGTCCTATGTCCACTCGGTCCACCTCCTCCGACTCGGCCGCTGACTTCACTTCGCGCGCGACCACTGCGCTAGCTCGTCTTATCGCCGCCGGTCATCGCCCCGCCGCACTCGTCGGCTCCTGGTTCGGTTATCGCGCGGTTCTCGCCGCTAACGTCGAGCTCACCGCCTGCGATTCGACAGCGCTTTTCACCAGCCCCGACCCCAATGCGTGGCTATTTGGGTTCCGCCCCTACTCCGGCACCAGCGCGCATGGGATCGCTGCCTGCGTCGCATTGCTTGCCGACGACGGCACGTGGCATTTCGACGGCCCCGGCACCGGTGACCCCTCAAATCCGGATTTCCAAGCCCTTCAGGAGACCATCAAATACTCGCACGAAAACACGCGTGACGACGCGCTCCCCGCGGCCACACCACTGGAGTGGGATCAGGGCGACCGAGAACGCCACCAGCTTGCAGTGGAGAACTGTAAGGAAGCAATTGCCGCGGGCGAGGTGTACCAAACCTGCATCTCTACACGCTTTCACGCGGAGCTGAATGCGGGATCGGGCACGAACGTCGATGTGGACAATGCTGCACTAGCCCACGCCGGCGCGTGGTTTTCCTCCCGCGTGGCGCGGTATCAGCCGGCTCGAGCGGCATTCTTGCCCGGCAACCTCGATGCTGGAATTCCAATTCTGGCCTCGCTGAGTCCTGAGGAGTTCCTCATCCGCGCTGGCACAAGCGTGACTGAAACTCCTATCAAAGGCACGATTCCCGCTGACCGGCCCCCGCATGAGCTGTTGCGCAGCGATAAGGATGTCGCCGAGAACATCATGATTGTCGACCTGGTGCGCCACGACCTCGGCCAGGTGGCCAAAACTGGCACTGTGAAGGTCACGGATCTGCTCAGTGTGCGTCCGGCACCGGGCGTGTGGCACCTGTTTTCCACAGTTTCCGCGGAACTTCCCGATCAGCTCAGCCACGCTGAGCTGATCGATGCCTGCTTCCCACCGGCCTCAGTCACCGGTACACCGAAGCTGCGAGCAATTGAGCTTCTGCGCGAGTGGGAACCCGAGCCCCGTGGCGCTCACTGTGGCGCGATTGGTGCGGCCCACGGGGATGCACTTGAGCTCAATGTCGCCATTCGTACCGCTGAGTATGCAAAAGACCCGAACTCGGGGAGAGTTCGGGTCGAAGCTGGCATCGGCGGTGGCATCACCATCGGGTCTACGCCCGAGGGCGAATGGGCCGAGATTGAGGCCAAGGCCGCACCGCTGCTGTTGGAAAGCTAGTTGCGCAATTTACGAGCACGGCGGCGTTCGCGCTGTTCGGCCGCTTCCGCCAAGCGGCGCTCGCGAGCCATGCGCAGGGCAAACTGACGCTGTTCCTTGTCATCGAGGTACATCGGATCGTCGGAAAGCCCCTTAACCAGCGCCACCATCAGCGCCAAGATAACAATGACGAACGGGCTTGCCGCCAAAATGGTGATGTTCTGCAGGTTGGACAGGGCATCGCTGCCGCCGGTGACCAATAGGACAATCGCAATCAGAGCGGTGAAAATACCCCACATAGCAGTGACCGTGCGCGATGCTGTGAGTCGACCGAACTGGCTCATGGTGCCCATCACCGTGGAGGCGGAGTCCGCCGAGGTAATGAAGAAGGTAGCCAGCAGAACCATTGCGATGACGGAAGTAATCGCGCCACCCGGCAGGGATTCCAGCAGGTTGAACAGCTGGCTCTCAGCCGAGCCGTCGCCATAGATGGAAGCACCCTGCTGCTCACGAGTAATGGCGGTGCCGCCAAAGATGGAGAACCATACGGCAGAGACAATCGACGGAACTGCGACGACGGTGAAGACGAACTCACGGATAGTACGGCCGCGAGAAATGCGCGCGATGAACATACCGACAAACGGCGACCAGGAGATCCACCAGGCCCAGTAGAAGATTGTCCACGACGAGAGCCATTCGCCGGCGGTACCGTCAGCGGA
Organism: Corynebacterium sp. HMSC076C10; assembly: GCF_001812455.1. NCBI lineage: Bacteria > Bacillati > Actinomycetota > Actinomycetes > Mycobacteriales > Corynebacteriaceae > Corynebacterium > Corynebacterium sp. HMSC076C10. Next base: position 39,944 of record NZ_KV809164.1, on the reverse strand, counting down.
AGCGCTGGAGCGGGCGGCCATCTCAAAGAAGGAATTCAGGTAGCTACCAATAGAAGTCGGAATCAGGTTCAGAATCACCACGGTAGGGCCGAGGACCAACACCAGCAGAGCCAGCAGGCCAGCGGCAACCATGTTGAAGTTCGAAATGTACTGAATGCCCTTGCCCACACCCGACAGCGCAGAAGCCAAAAAGGCACAACCCAGAATGAGGATAAGACCAATCCACAAACTTGTGCCCTTGATGGCAGTGAAACCGTTGATCTCCAAACCAGCGGAAATCTGCAGCACACCAACACCGAGAGAGGCTGCCGTACCGAAGACGGTGGCAAAAATCGCAAGTGCGTCGATAAGCTTGCCCAACCATCCCTCAGCGCGACGTGCACCGATAAGCGGGATGAACGCCGCGGAAATCAGCTGCTTACGACCAAGACGGTAGGTCGAGTAAGCAATGGCAAGGCCGACGATGGCGTAGAGCGACCACGGGTGCAGAGTCCAGTGGAACATCGTCGATGCCATGGCGGTACCGACTTCCTTTGGCTGGTGACCCGGCACACCTTCGCGGTAGAAGGTCAGTGGCTCAGCAACGCCGTAGAACATCAGACCGATGCCCATACCGGCGGCGAACATCATGGCAATCCAGCTAGGTGTGGAAAACTCTGGTTTCTCGGCGTCCTTGCCCAGGCGGATGTGACCGAACTTGGAAATCGCGATGGACACAATAAAGAAGACAAAGACGGTACTAGCCAAGATAAACAGCCAGCCGGTGTTCTCCACGACCCAGTTCAGAGAACTAGATGCAAACGTGGAGAAACTGTCCGGCCACACCAGTCCCCAGACGATAATTGCCAGAATTGCGGCAATGGCGGGGACGGTAACCCCGAGGTTCACGGGAGCGTGAGAATCGTCGGCCCTGACTTCGCCAACGACCGACTCCCCTACTTCTTGTTGTATTTCATGTTCTGGTGGATTCGTCATTCCTCCACCATGTCCACCATTGACCTGGGATTTCAACTTAGAATGCGGGTTTTCTCAGGTTTTCTTCATTTTTTCCCAGCTTGCAAAAACTGCCAATAATGGCGTTTACCCTGTTCACTGTCGTGCGCTGGGCATTTCCTGGCACAAAGTAACAATCGCCTAACGATTTTCCTCGCGAGCAGCCAAAACCGCCTGATAGAGATCACGGTGCTTTGTCATTCCAGCCTCCGCCGCAGCCTGCTTCGCGGCATCCTTCAACCGCATGCCATCAGCCACGAGCTCCTCCACGCGGTCAACTAGGTCCTCCGTGGATACCTCCGTCGCCTGCTGCCCCGCGCCCTCAATCACCACCGTAATTTCTCCGCGGACACCTTCTTCCGCCCACGCAGCCAGTTCTCCCAGCGTCGCGCGGCGAGTCTCTTCAAAGCGCTTGGTCAACTCACGGCTTACCGACGCGCGCCGCTCCTCACCTAAAATCTCCGCGGCATCCGCCAACGTGGCAGCCAATCGATGCGGCGACTCAAAGAAACAACAGGCTCGCTTCTCTGTCTTCAGTGATTCCAACCAGGCCCGGCGCGCCCCCTGTTTACGAGGTGCAAAGCCATCGAAGCAGAAGTGGCCGACACCCAAGCCGCTGAGAGCCAATGCGGTAGTCACCGCGCTCGGTCCCGGTACGCAGGACACCGGCACACCCGCGTCGTGAGCAGCCGCCACCACAGCCAGGCCGGGGTCTGACACCACCGGCATCCCCGCATCGGTCACCACAATGACTTTCTGTCCCGCCTTCGCCGCCTGAATCAGCGACTCAGTGCGGCTCTCTTCGTTGTGATCGAAGTTCGAAACAAACTTCCCCTTGGGGGAAATGCCCAGCGCTGTGGCTAGGTTGCGCGCCCGCCTGGTGTCTTCCGCGGCGATGATATCGGCGTCGATAAGCGCACCGCGCAAGCGGTCGGAGGCATCGGCTATATTGCCCAGCGGCGTTGCCACCAGAGTGATGCCGGGAGCCAGCGTCGTAGCCTCACTGAGGGGCTCGTTCTCGTGCGGTTGGAAGTTCGATGCCGAATGCGTCATGATTCCATAGCTTAAACTGACATTCGTGACCGATGCCGCTTTAACCCCACCACCGGAAACCGAGCGCCGCGCGAAAAAACGTTTCCTGCGCCCGATTCCCCCGGTTCCCCCGCTGCCGCCACTGCGGCGGTGGGACAAATGGGATACCGCCACTTTTGTGGTTCTCGGAATCGTCGCAGCGCTAACGCGTTTCATCGGGCTTGCTGCCAAGACCGACAATGGCACCCCGCTCTTCGACGAAAAGCACTATGTGCCACAGGCCTGGCAGATTCTGGAGTCCACGCGCGACCCCATCTCATCTGGCATTGAGGACAATCCCGGCTACGGTCTGATTGTGCATCCGCCAGTGGCCAAGCAGGTCATCGCCTTGGGCGAGTGGATTTTCGGTTATTCACCAATGGGCTGGCGGTCTATGTCGGCGGTGTGTGGCACGCTGGTCATCCTGCTGCTCATGGACATCGTCCGACGTATCTCTCGCGGCTCGCGGTTGGCAGTGGGTATTGCTGGTCTCTACGCGCTTGCCGACGGAGTGCTGTTTGTCTCCTCTCGGGTCGGCATGCTGGATATGATTCAGACCTTTTTCATCATCGCGGCCGCGTGGGCACTTCTCATTGACCAGGCCGATGCCCGCAAGCGCCTGGAATCCGCCACGGAACTCGGTAGTTTCGGCCCCTATCTCAGCTATCGCTGGTGGCGACTGCTCGCCGGCATCATGCTGGGGCTTGCCACCGGGGTGAAGTGGTCCGGTCTGTACTACATGGCCGCATTCGGCCTGTGGTCCGTTTTCACGGATTTGGTGTCACGCAAGAATGCCGGTGCGGACAAGCCCGTGCTCGGCGCACTCGCCCGCGATACCGCCCCGGCGTTGCGTGATCTGGTGGTGGTCCCGCTGGGCGTTTACTTCTTAAGTTGGCGTTCTTGGTTCGCCGAAGAAACGTCGGTCTATCGCCATGTCTCGCCCGAAGAGCGCGATACGGGACTCCCCGGCACCGGCTGGCTTCCCGAGGCCGTGCAGAACTACCTGCACTACCAGAACAGCGTGCTGAAGTTCCACGCCGAGCTGACCACCTCTAATGGCCACAAACACCCTTGGGAGTCCAAGCCCTGGGAGTGGCTGGTCAGCTGGCGCCCAATGCTCTACTACTCCACCGAAACCACCTGCAGTGGCGGCCAGGAGTGCAAGGGCTGGATGATGCTCTTTGGCACCCCGCCCATCTGGTGGTTGCTGGTACCCGTGGTCCTGTGGGCCACATGGCGCTGGCTCGGCCGCCGGGACGGCCGCTACGCGCTGCCGGTCATCGGTTTCCTCGCCTCGTGGCTGCCGTGGGTCATCGGCTACGACCGTCAGATGTACTTCTTCTACGCCACCGCGCTGATTCCATTTGTACTCATCGCCTTTGCTCTGCTTGCCGACGATCTCTCACACTGGTGGCCTCGCGATAAGCCGGTGGGGTTAGTAATCGTTGGCGCACACGCCGCACTAGTGGTGGCCGCGTTTGTGTTCTGGCTGCCGATTTTGACCGGCTACCCGCTGCCTCTCAACCACTTCGATTGGCGGTTCTGGTTGCCGTCCTGGAGCTAGTGCCGCTGTGGCGGCACGCCTGTGACCGGCAACCCGGAGGCGGCTCGCCATGCCTGTGCGATTGCCGTCGGCGTATAACCGCCCAGCCACACAACGGCCAGTGTCAAAGCGGAGACAAACATCAAGGCCAGGCCAGCGATCTCTGATGCTCCCTGAGCACCGATGAGAATGTCACGAATACCAAAACCGATGCTGAACGTGGCGACGGCACCGTAGACCGGCGCCATGCCCATGGCAGCGCGTGGCCGCCAAGCAGCCCAGAACAATCCCACTGCCAATGCAAGCCGAATTGCCGCGAGTTGGATGGCAAGGCGTGCTCCGAGCTCCATTGGGTCAACGGTGGCAGTGGAACCGTCGATAGGCGCTCCCGTGCTTGTTGCGATTCCTGCACCGTCCTGCGGCTGCGCCGAGGAAAGTCCGAGCGTCATCATGCCGGAGGCGTCGACCAGTGTCGCAATCCCCCAGACCGCCCAGCAAAGGCCCAGCGCAATGAGCACCCCGCGGGCGGTGCCGGCCATGAGCAGCCATGCGCGCTCACGCCGCCGGCGCTCCGGTTCGATGGAGACCAAAATGCGCTCCGAGAGATCATCCGTGGAAATCTCCGGCATACCATCGGCAGGCCCAACCGTAAGGGCGCGGTTCAGCCGCACCGCTCGCTCGTACCAAGCTCGGCACTCCTCGCAGGCCCCAAGATGGGCATCGATGACTTCATCGGCAATGCTTGCCTGCTCGCCATCGAGGCGAGCTGACAATGCTGCGCGAATCTCCTCGCACTCCACGGGGAATCTCCACCGCCTTTAACTCTTAAGGGGGTTGTACCTAATGAGGTCTTACCTGATGAACTGCCTGTCCAAACTGAAACGGCCAGCCCCGAAAACGAAAATCATCACCAGACCACCGATGAGCGACATCACAAGCTCCGCACCGTTGTCGCGGATAAACAGGCCATTGCCCAAGTGCATCGACCACCAGGCACCAATCATCTCAATGATGAAGACCATCGCCACCGTCGGTGCCAAGAGTCCCAGAATCAGCAACGCGCCACCGACCAGTTCGACTAGAGCGACAACCCAGACCGTCAAGTGCGCCTGCGGGATATTCGCGGCGACAAAGTAACCGGTCGTCTTGTCGATACCGGTGATAAAAATCTTGTCCCAGCCATGGCAGATGAAGATAATTCCGAGTATCAGGCGGAGAATCACGAGCGCGATATCGCGCATTACCGGTCGATCCATGAGGGACATGCTACCCGACGGCACGGTCAAAACACGGTAGCACTGCGGCTGCGAGAGGCCAGCGACTTAAACATGCAAAAAGGCTTCTCCCAACCCCTCGGGAGAAGCCTTCCGCCAAACACACCCGGTGTGTCATGTCTTAGGTAGTGACATCGTAACAGGCCGAGTTTCTAACAAAAAATCGCGCTGACGTGCTCAGACAACTTTAAGGTTGTTCTACGGCTCAGTTCACAGGACTAGCTCACACGAGCCTGTGGCATTTCGTCATAATCGTCGTCATCAAAGCGGTGGTCAGTGTAGGCCAGATCTGCGAAATCCGGGTCCTCATCATCAAGCTCGACCACTACCGCGCCCGGACGGCGCAGTCGCTGTGGAATTCCCAGCTCATCATCCTCGCGGTTACGCACGCCGAGGCGGGCCATCTTCATCCGGCGAATTCGGCGAGCTCGCAGTTCCTGCTCTGCACGCACGGTGCGGCGCAGGTTGACCAGATACAGGGTCATCAAGCCGACACCGACCAGTGGAATCCACCAGGTCCAACCACCGGCGAAAGCAGCGATGATGACCGTGACCGCGATGAACGCTGCCAGCCCAGCAACCGAACGGCGGCGGCGGGCAAAGCGAGTCTCAGCGTACTGAGCATCCGAAATCGGATCGAACCCACCACGACCACGGCGCTTCTCAGCGAACGCGTAATCATCTTCGGTCAAGATGTCATCGACAGCAACTGCGTCATCGTTGGACTCGACACTGTGGTCGCTGTCGTCCTCGACGGTCTCGTCGGGTTCCGCCTGCTCGTCTACGGTGTCTGCTGCCTCTTCAGTCTCAGAGAGAGCCTCAGCGTCCGCGTGCTCAGCGTCAGCCGCGGCACCGGAATCAGCGTCAGATTCAACGGCATCTTCGAACATCAAGTCATCGGCGTCGACAAACTGACGGCGAACGTCAACGCTCACATCGGAAGAGGACTCATCTGCACGAACCACGTCACCTTCGGCGGAGGCAACGGCGGAGTCAGATTCAGCATCCTCGTCATTAACGACAGCCTGCAGCGACTGGTCTGCAGACTCATCATCGGACACGTCCATGTCAGAGCGGTCAGAAGACTCAGCAGTGGCTTCCTCGGTAGCGGAATCATCCGCCTGCGGGGTCTCCTCCTCTGCATCTGCCGCTTCCAGCTCGTAGACGATATCGCCGTCAACGACGGCCGGGTCGGCCGCCTCGTCCACGGTGTCGTCGATAAGCACGTCGCTGACATCGAAGTCATCGTCGACCTGCGCGTCAACGGTTTCGAGAGAATCGTCGACTTCTTCGGCTACGCGCACGTCCGACTCCTTAAAAGACGGACGGCGGCGCGTCGTGGCCAATTCCTCGCCACCACGATGCAGCACGCGGGTCTTACCTAGCGCATCGGAAGTACGACGAATCGGCTTGCGCGTATTGACCACCAGCGGGGCCAGCACAAACAGCCACAGTACAACGATGAGTATCAGCAACAGTGAAGTTGACATATTTTGTGTCTCCTTGCGATTTCGCCCGGGGTTTCGCCGTCTCTCCCCGGCCCAAATACGCCACCCACATGCCCTTCCACAGAGGCATTTGCGAAGGCAGTCAGCGTATCTAGAGCGAATTCGCCCAATAGTAGAGTTGTCATCACCCTATCGGCGTGTGTTACTCAGACTACTCAGGCGCGCCGTTGCGGTGGGTATTTCTCCGCCTCTTCATATTGCGCGCGACCACTCGCCACGATGAGGTCCACTGCACTGTCCTCCCCCACCCGCGCATAGGTCAGATGATCGCGCCACGCGCCATCCATATGGAAGGCTTCCCGCGCCACGCCTTCGAACTCGAACCCACAGTTTTCCAGCACGCGTATCGACGGGACATTGCTGTCCAACACAGTCGCTTCAATTCGGTGGACGCCAACTCTCTTGGCATAATCCGACGCCAACGCCACTGCCGCAGTGGCGACCCCTCCACATGTAAAGCCGCTGCCGACCCAGTAGCCAATCCATGCGTGAGCGACGGGGAAAGGCGTAATACCGCCGAGTGTGAGCATGCCGGCGAACTGGCCGTCTACCTCAATGGTGGAGACAATCATGTCTCCCGCAGCCTCTGAACGACGCCAACTGCGCAGGTTACGGCGGAAAACAGAAGCCCTGTGGGCGTTATCCCAGTCGTCCTCGAGGGTTGGCTCCACGGGGCGCAAAATGGGCTCGTCACGCAGCCGCAGTGCCCGCCATGCAGAGGCATCAGAGCGCTCTGGCACACGCAGGCGGACTCGGCCGCCACTGGTTACTAGACGAGAAGTACGCACAGCAACAATACTCGCGGTAGTGGAGTGAGGTTAGGCCTGGCGCGCCATGAACAGCACGTCAACTACATCTCCCGGACGCACGTGCAGCACGTCTTCCGGAATCACGATGAGGCTGTTGGCTTCCGACATACCGGCCAAAAGGTGGGCTTGCGCACCGCCGGAACCTCCCAGCGGCTGCACCATGTATTCGCCGGTCTCGCGGTCACGCATGAGCTGGCCACGGATGTAGCCACGGCGCTTCTCCGCCGACTCAATCGGGCCGACAGCACGAGCGGTGACAGCGCGGCGGCGGGGATTGCGCTTACCCAACGCCAGCCGAATGAGGGGACGAACCATGACCTCAAAAACGACCAATGCGCCGACCGGATTCGACGGCAGGAGGAACGTTGGAATCTTGTCATCTCCCAGCAGACCAAAGCCCTGGACCGAACCAGGATGCATAGCGATGCGGGAAACATCAACCTCGCCCAATTCAGCCAGCACACGGCGAATCTGCTCACCCGCGGCACCGCCGACAGCCCCCGTGATGACCAAAAGCTCACTGCGAATGAGCTGGCCTTCGATGATTTCCCGGATGCGACGGGGCTCACCGGTGGCAATACCCACTCGGTGTACCTCGGCCCCGGCATCGCGGCCGGCTGCTGCCAACGCGTAGGAGTTGACGTCGTAGACCTGACCGAGCCCCGGCGTGCGGTCAACATCGACCAACTCATTACCAATGGAAATCACGGACATACGCGGCTTAGGGTGCACCAAAACCTTCGAACGCCCCACCGCTGCCAGCAATCCGACCTGTGACGGCGAAATTACCGAGTCCAATGACACCGCCACGTCACCCGGCTGCACGTCGTCGCCAACCTTGCGCACAAAGTCACCGGAGTAGACCGGATGGAGAACATTAACTCGACGGCCACCGCGGTCGGTCCAGTTTAGGGGCACGACGGCGTCGGCAAGCGATGGCAGCGGCGCACCAGTTTGTACGCGCACGGCCTGCTTCGGCTGTAGCCGCATCGGGTGGTGAGATCCGGCTGTCACCTCACCGACAACAGGTAGCTCAACCTCGCGAAAATCAACATCACTCTGACGCGCATCCGGAGGTAAAGACCCAGATTCACCGACGATATCGACAGCCCGCACCGCATAACCATCGATTGCTGACTGCACGAACCCCGGCAACGGCTGCTCAGCGATGACATCCTCAGCGCACAGCATGCCGAGGGATTCCGAAATAGCAACGCGCACAGGATCAGGCATCACAGCGTGTGCGGTGATTGCCGCCAACTGTTCTTCCACAGAACGCATGTTTTACCTTCCTCGGCACCAACCCGCGGTGCGCTTTATGGCTATTCAGCTTCTCAGTACAAGCCTCTATAAAAAGGCTTTAAGCCTGTTCATCCTGCGCCAGACGCTGCTGCATGTAGTCGCGCAGCCCCTCGCCGTAGTCCGGATGCCTGAGTCCAAAGTCTACGCAAGCACGAATGAAGCCACCAGGATTTCCCAGGTCATGGCGGAACCCCTTGTGAACGACCACATGAACCGGATGCCCCTCTTGAATCAGCAGCTCAATTGCATCGGTGAGCTGGTATTCGCCGCCCTTACCGCGCGGGATGCGACGCAGCGCATCGAAGATGGCGCGATCGAGCAAGTAACGTCCGACTGCAACGAAGTTGGATGGAGCATCCGCAGGGTCCGGCTTTTCCACCATGCCCTTGACTCGCTTCACATCGTCCCAGGCATCAGCGTCGGCCGCGTCAGCACCGAGCTCACCAGACTCCGCCGGGGTGGCGTCCTCAATATCGAAGACACCGTAGTTGTAGACCTCTTCATGAGGAATTTCCAGCGCACACAGCACCGAACCACCAAAGCGCTCGCGCACTTCCGTCATCCGATCCATCACGCCCACTGGGAGCACGAGATCGTCGGGAAGCATGACAGCAACGCTGTCCTCATCGTCTTCGAGCAGCGGCTCTGCGACCAGCACCGCATGCCCCAGGCCCAGCGGTCGATCCTGGACAACGGATTCGACGCGGATAACCTCGGTGGCGCGGCGTACCTTCGCTGCAATCTTGTCCTTGCCACGCTCGGCGAGAGTCTGCTCAAGGTCCGGGCGCGGGTCGAAGTGCCCAAGCACGCCATCCTTACTCGGCGCTGTGACAATAGCCAGGCGTTGCGCACCAGTGGCGGCGGCCTCTTCAGCAATCATCTCGATGCCCGGCGTATCAACTACGGGCAGCAATTCTTTCGGCACTGTCTTGGTGGCAGGCAAGAATCGCGTACCCATGCCCGCGGCAGGAACGATGACAGTTCGAACCGGAGTAGTCATGTCCGAACCAGACTCTTTAGACGATGAGACCATAATGGCAACGATACCTATATAACTTCCATTTGCTCGGAGGCTGACCCCGCTTTTTCAACGCATTAATCAGAAATTTTCTCCTGCGCTGACGACAGAGGTCGCTCCCCTACCTGACAGAGTAGGTTTGCAGGTATGGCTCCGCTTCCCGAAACCACGTCTGATTTCAAAGCCCGCACACGGCACGAGGTACTCGCCGCACGCGCCGCCAAGGGGCAGCGTGAGCGCATGCTTGACGACGAAGCACTGGTACAGCGGTTGCAAGAATGGTTATCCAATACCGTCGGCGACCTCGCAAAACCCATCATTGCCGCCTATGTCCCCGCTGGCGACGAACCCGGCGCAAGCGTTTCTAGTTCGACTGGTGGTGAGCCCGGCCAGGGCTTTGTGGAAGCTCTGGCCAACGCGGTTCCCGGAGCACGAATTCTGCTTCCCGTCTGCCCGCCCGGTCCACCACAACCGCTGCACTGGGGTTACTACACCGGCAGCTTCAGCAAGGGGCGATTTGGACTCTTGGAACCTGTTTCGGTGGAAGACTCTGCTGGCCCAGCTGAGCTGGGTGTTGTCGACGCCATTATCCTGCCGGCAGTTGCGGCCGACCCCGCAACCGGGATGCGGTTAGGGCGTGGCGCTGGTTACTACGATCGCAGCTTGGTTTTCGCTCGACGCGACAGTGATACGGATGGGGTGAGAGCTGCGGCCATCGCTGTTGCAGTTTTCAACACCGAATTGCGCACGGAGCTTGCCTACGATGAGCACGACATTCCTGCCGATTATGTGATCACGCCAGCGGGGATTTCACAGATTTAATGGAACCGATTCCGGGATTTTCGCGCCTAACTTAATATGAGCCCAAAATATTCGTCCCGGTTTCCGCGTCCATTCCGAAAGCTCCGTCCCACAACTATTCGGCGGATGGTTGCCCTCACTGTTTTCCTATGCGCAGTCGGCCTGGCGGCGGTGGAGTCATTGACACCCCGCAGCGGCCATATTCGGGTAGTGGTTAGCGCCAAATCCATTGCCGCTGGCGCATCGGTGGCAGAACAAGATGTGGCTTTCAAGGACATTCCCCGGGAGCTCGTTCCCGGTGGAGCCGTAACGGACATCGCCTCTGTGCGGGGACGCACCCTGGCCACCGGCATGTCACCGAGAGAGATAATTACAGAGCAGCGAATGGTCGGCCCGTCACTTGCCAAGTCGCTGACGGGGACGTCGGAAAGCAAAATTATTGCCATCACGTTGACTGATGCGGGCATTGTGTCCGCTCTTCGCACTGGTGACAGCGTGGATATTGTGTCGACAGCGGATGAGCGCGGGGTGGCGGCGCCGCTTGCACACGGGGCAAGGGTGGTCAACATCGTCGACGATGAGGTGGTCTTGGTCGCTCTGCCCACCGGCGCCGCGGAGGTGGTGGCTGCGACATCGCTAGCATCTCCGCTCACACTGTTACTCGCGGGTTAGTGACCAAAATCTCACTGGTTCAAAGATTTTATGGTCCTGAACAGTGTTTTCGCAGAAAGTTGACTTGTCCCACAACTTAGTGCGGGGATACAATGGCCAGGCAATTCAAAACTACGATTAGAGCGAAGAAGAGTGGCACTGCCTGATATCGCACTGCCCCGTTTCTCAAAATCGTATGGGCCTGCCATGAGCAACACGATGACTCACAGGTCTCGTTTGGTTTGTTCCGTTTCTACAGAAGGAAATTTCCTATGCTTAAGGGCTTTAAAGAGTTCATCATGCGCGGCAACGTCATCGACCTGGCGGTCGGTGTTGTCATCGGTGCTGCGTTCACCGCAATCGTCACTGCTTTCACCGACAGCCTGCTCGAGCCGCTGCTGAACACCATCGGTGGCGCAGAGGTCACTGGCCTTGGCTTCGAAATCATCAGCGGCAACCCGTCGACCTACCTTGACTTCGCAGCTGTCATCACCGCAGTCATCAACTTCCTGCTGGTCGCAGCGGTTGTCTACTTCGTCATCGTTGCTCCGATGAACAAGTTCAACGCGATGCGTGAGGCTCGTCTGGAGACCTCCGCTGAACCGGAGGTCACCGAGGCTGACCTGCTGACTGAGATTCGTGACCTGCTGGCAGAGCAGAACGGCAAGCCGAAGACGGAGCTGAACTAGCCTCTAGCTGCTAGTTGCGAGCTTCCGATAAGAAGCTAACTAACGCTTTTTACACAGCGCTCATCCCCAATGGGGTGGGCGCTGTTTTGTCCAGTAGTCCGCATCAAAATCACGAGCATCCTCCGGGGATTCATCGTGATAGTGCACTGTGCGCGCAGTTTTCGCACTGCGCGACTGGGCAAAGTTTTTCGCCGGTGCACCTGCGCGGCGACGCTGCCTACGGCTGCCACTGCGCGGCGCGGCTTGCTCTTGCTCTTGCTCGGGCTGATTGGGATGTTTGGCGTCGCCCATTCCTAGACGCTCCAGCGGCAGAGGTCATCAAGCACATGTGAGACCAGCGGGAGAATTGTCGCCATGCCATCGCGCACTGCAGCGCGAGACTCCGCGAGATTGACAATCACTGTCTGACCGGACACACCGGCCAAACCGCGGGACAGCCCCGCATCCAAGGCGCCAGCTCCCATACCGGAGTTACGAATAGCCTGCTCGATGCCCTGCAGCCGCACATCAAGAACCTTGCGAGTGGCATCCGGAGTCTTCGCACGAGGACCAACTCCAACACCGCCCACCGTGACGACCAAATCTGCGCCACCGACAACAGCGGTATCTAGAGCCTTCCGGATCTCACGCTTGACTGCACCAGTGCTGACCACGGCATCGACCGAGTAGCCGTCTTCTTCCAACAGCTCAACCATGAGCGAAGCCGCACCATCCGGGTTCTCGAAATGGTCCCCCACGAGGACAACGAACGCATTTCGGACCTGGCCGTCGTCGTTGATAAGACGCTCCATCTCAGCGAGGTTGACGTCACTTGGCTCAGTACTCACGGTTTCGCTCATCTGCTCTATCTCGCTTTCTCCCACAGCTTTTCACTCGAAGTTTCACTCGAAAACTCTTCTACAGATGGTGAGGTACTCACTCCACCACGCTGCCTATCAATCCTGGGCTTCTGCCAAGGTGACATCGACCGTTCGCTCGTTGCCGCCTCGCTCATCTGTAACTGTAAGTGTGACAGAATCCCCGATCCGATGCGACCGAATAGCCGCAATTAGTGCAACGCCGTTGTCAAGTGTGCGGTCATCAACCTTGGTAATCAGGTCACCATCTTTCAGACCCGCCTTATCAGCTGGGCCACCTGGCGTTACTTCTCGCACCAGTGCACCACGTGCAATCGGACGCGAATCGATCTGGGCACCAATGACAGGCATCCGCGCCTTGCCGGAATCGATCAGGTCTTCCGCTATGCGACGAGCCTGATTAACCGGAATTGCGAAACCAAGGCCAATGCTGCCCGCCTGTTCCGATGCCTCACTGTTAGAGGCAATCACGCTGGGCACACCGATGAGGTTGCCTTCCATGTCCACTAGCGCTCCGCCGGAGTTACCCGGATTAATCGCCGCATCGGTCTGGATTGCATCAATGACCGAGGACTGACCGTCTTCACCAGCGGCGGTCACCGGACGGTTCTTAGCGGAGACAATGCCCTGCGTAACAGTGGAGGTCAGTCCCAGCGGCGAACCAACGGCCACCACTTCCTGGCCAACCTGAACCTGCGAGGAGTTGCCCAGCGAGATTGGGCGCAGCCCGTTAACACCTTCAATTCGAATAACGGCAATATCCGTAGCCGCATCCCCTGCAACCAGAGTTGCCGGGTGCGTGGTGCCGTCGGAAAGCAGGACTTCCATATGTGCGTCCGGACCCGCGCCTGCGACGACGTGATTATTCGTCAGCACCAGACCGTCGGACGACAGAATGGAACCTGACCCCGACGCCGTGCCCCGCTCCGAGGCAGTGGTGATGGACACGACACTGGGAAGGACCTTCTGCGCGACCTTCTCCACGGACCCCTCAGCTGCTGCTACCTGACGGGTTTCCGCAGGCTTATCCAGCGCGTTATCCGCGGGGGCCGACGACTGCGAGTTGTGAACTACCCATGCGCCGACACCGCCACCGATACCGGCCGAGCACAGCATCAGGGCAGCGACTGCCAGCGCCCCCATGCCCTTAGCCCCCTGGGCACCCTTGGTCTTCTGCTGATTGGCCGCAACGTCCCACTCTGAACCGCCTCCGTAAGCGCCGTTCGGCTGAGACGGGATGGTGTTGTAGTGGGAATTCTCCCAGCCGCGCTCATTGACAGAAAACTGGTTTGTCTCACCAGCATCCCCCATGGCACGGTTCTCGCTGAAGTTGTGAGATTGCGAGGAGTAGTGTCCCCGCTCATCTCCCCGCGAGGAATCGTTGAAAGAGTTGCTCATACGTAATACCTTGCACTGTCTGTCTAACAATTGGCTGAGAGCAGTCTGCGGTCTCGCCGATAATTCCCCGAATGAAACACCGAATCCCCGCCACGCACTTCCTTAAAAGGCCGCGTGCAGCGGGGATTACATCAGCTTTGACGTGGGGTTATGCGTTTCTAGCTAGGCTCTTGAGCTGAATCGGAGTCGTCACCTTTTCCGCTGTGCGGACTGCCCGGCAGCGTTACTCGCATCAAGGCACCGCCATCATCGGACTCATCGGCAGTAATCGTACCCCCGTGGCGGACGATGACCGACTTCACAATGGCCAAGCCCAGGCCGGATCCAGGCATCGACCGCGACTGAATGGAACGGTAGAAACGCTCGAAGACCTTGTCTCGATCTTCCTTCGGGATACCTGGCCCCGAGTCCGCCACCGTGAATTCAGCAACAACCTCGCTGAGCGGCGTCAGACGAACCCGCACGGTGCCATTTTCTGGCGACCACTTTGCAGCATTGTCCATCAAGTTCAAAACTGCGCGACCAAGACCCGCCGAATCCCCGTAGACATACCACGGAGCTGTCTGCACATCGAAGGTAATATCCGGACGACGACGCTCAACACGCGCCAGCGACGTGGAAATGATTTCGTCGACATCGACATGCTCAATAACCTGTTGCGGGCCATCTTCGCGTGCCAGATCAACCAAGTCACCGACCAACGTCGACAACTCTTCCAACTGTGCGATGACGTCAGCTTCCAGATCCGCGCGATCTTCATCCGAGATTGCCGCTCCCGAACGGGAGGCCATCATCAGCAGTTCAATATTTGTGCGTAACGACGTCAGCGGAGTCTTCAACTCATGACCAGCATCTGCAACCAGCTCCGCCTGCTTAATGCGCGACGCTTGAAGTGCAGCCAACATCTCATTGAAGCTGCGCGTAAAGCGCGCAAGCTCATCATCGCCCTCCACAGGGATTGGGCGCAGCTCGTCGGTTTCCGTCACTCGCTCCGCAGCAATGCGCAGCCGAGTGACCGGGCGCAGACCCGTTGTTGCCACCGTAATACCTGATCCGATTGCGAAGAGGATTCCGATAGCAGAGATACTCAGCAGCACTGCACTGAGCGCTTTCAAGACCGACTGCGTCGAGCTCAGATCCTGTGACAGGATTAGCGTCGCACCGTCTTCGGAGCGGACTGCGTATACGCGACGGCCGTTGTACTCATCGGTGCGAATCGATTCCTGTCGATTCCCCCGCAACACCGCAAGTTCGGGGCCACCAATAGAGATAGAGCCACCGCCTTTGCCCGCCACACTGCCGTGGGCAAAGTACACCGCGTCCAAATCGGGGTTCAGAATCCTGTTCGAGTCCGCTTCAAAGGAGGGGCCAATGGCAAACTCCGAAGCGTACGGTGACATCAGCAGCTTTTCCGCCTGGCTACGGAGGTTACTGTCCACCTCGCGGTATAGCGCTGCCTGCACAGTAAAAAATGCAGCCAGCGTCATCAGCCCCACCGACATCGCCACAATGAGCGCTGTCAGAATAGTCAGCCGCCAACGCAGCGAAGGGATACGCGAGCTCCGCGGCAGGCCGGGAAGCGATTCCCCTGCCATCGTCTCAGTATTCGCGGACTTCTCTTGCTTACCGACGGTACCTTGCCCCGGATTGGCCTCCGTGGCAGAACGCTGATTTGATTGCACGCCACCGCCGGTCGAACGACGACGGCGCAACATCACGGTGCGGTCTCCCGCATCACATAACCGACACCACGAACGGTGTGAATCAGACGCGGCTCTCCCTCTGCCTCCGTCTTGCGACGCAGGTAGCCAATGTAGACCTCCAGCGCATTGCCGGACGTCGGGAAGTCATAGCCCCAGACATCCTCCAAAATGGCAGTACGGGAGAGCACACGCCGCGGGTTGCTCATCAGCAATTCCAGCAGCGCAAATTCTGTACGAGTGAGACTAATGCGACGTTCACCGCGGAAGACTTCACGAGTTTCCGGGTCCAGGGAGAGATCCTCAAACTGCAGAGTTGCGGCATCCTCCATCGCAGGCACTTCCAAAGCAGAACGACGAAGTAGCGAACGGACACGAGCGAGCAGCTCTTCCAATGCGAACGGCTTGGGCAGGTAGTCATCTGCGCCGGCATCAAGACCAGCTACGCGCTCGGAGACCGAATCACGTGCAGTCAACATCATGACCGGCAGATCATCGCCTTCGCTGCGCAGCCGACGGCAAACATCCAGGCCGTCGAGCTTCGGCATCATGACATCCAAAATGGCCAAATCCGGACGATCCTTGGCAATCTTTTCCAAGGCCTCTGCGCCATCCTCGGCGAGCTCGACCGTGTAGCCATTAAAAGTCAACGATCGCCGCAACGCTTCGCGTACCGCTTGATCGTCATCAACTACCAAAATCTTCATACTGCCCATTGTGCCTTGAAAATATAAGGCGAGTGTAAATGTGACACAGATTCTTCGTGAGAGAGCTCGCATAAAACCTGGCCATAGAACTCAAACCGGGGCATAGAACTCAAAAAACCTCACCCCATCGCCAAGTACAGGCGATGGGGTGAGGTTTAAAAGCTCTCTATCAACTGTTCCTTACGCACTGAACGCACTCTGGGCGCGCGAAGCGCTCTGCGGTTCAGCGAGGAACGTTGTCAGCATCCTAAAAGATGCGCGTTAGAACTTCTCGACGTCAACCAGGCCGAGCTGAACAGCCTTGGCGATGCGACGAGGAACGTTGTAGACGCGGCCGTTTACCTTGACTTCCTGGAGAGCGACGTTGTTGCTCTTCCACTGGGAACGGCGAGCGCGGGTGTTAGCACGCGACATGCGACGCTTTGGTACTGCCATTTTCTTATTCCCCTCCTATTCTTAGTTCTTCTTCGCGCGGCGAATGCGGTTACCGTAACGGCGCTGGAACTTCTCGACGCGACCAGCGGTGTCCATGACACGCTGAGCACCGGTCCAGAACGGGTGCGACTCGCTGGTGACGTCAACGACGATCAGCGGGTACTCGTTACCGTCTTCCCACTCGACAGTGCGGTCGGAGGTGGCGGTGGAACGGGTAAGGAAAGAGTGACCCGTGCCTGCGTCCTTGAAAACCACCGGGTGGTAATCAGGATGGATGTCCTTCTTCATTAATTCTCGTTTCCCTCAGGATTGAACTTCAGGTCGCTTTCCCCCAGCTAAGAGTGAGAGAATCGTGCCTGAGTTGGGTACGAACACGACTTACAATGACACGCACCGGGTCAATATTTCTATAAACCGGCATGTGACACTCGATGGAATATTACAGGCTCGAGCCCGAAAATTAAAAAAGGGCCCTGCACTAACGCCCGTCGACAAGCACGAACTCTATGACGACACTCGAGAGTCGCACCGAGAAAACCACAGTGGAACAGCGATTAGGTTATCCCGCAACTCGTGTGTAAACTGTTCTCTCGCTGTTGTCTAGTTATTCGTTTACGCGCTCAGCGTCGAGTGTCAGTGGGCAGCGCCCCGGAAAAGGCCAGGTGGATTCCTCGGTTATTCAATAGTCCGGCGTGGCGCACCAGTGATGTCGGCATTGGGCGGCAAGGAAGCAAAGGAATCCCTATGTCGGCGATTTGCCAGGTTACGGGACGCAAGCCGTCTTTCGGCAAGACCGTGTCCCACTCCCACCGGCGCACGTCGCGCCGTTGGAACCCCAACGTGCAGCGTAAGAAGTTCTACCTCGCCTCTGAGGGGCGTCACATCACTCTGAATGTGTCCCCGAAGGGTCTGAAGACCATCGACAAGTACGGTATCGAGGCTGTTGTTGCTCAGATTCGTGCACGTGGGGAGAAGATCTAAAAAATGGCACGTAATGACATTCGTCCAATCATCAAGCTGAAGTCCACTGCGGGCACCGGTTACACCTACGTGACCCGTAAGAACAAGCGCAATACCCCGGACCGTATCACCATTAAGAAGTACGATCCGGTTGTCCGCAAGCACGTCGAATTCCGCGAGGAGCGCTAATTCATGGCTAAGAAGTCCAAGATTGCCAAGAACGAGCAGCGCAAGGAAATCGTCGCTCGTTATGCAGAACGTCGCGCTGAACTGAAGCGCATCATCAAGTCCCCGCACTCCACTGACGAAGAGCGCATGGACGCACAGTACGAGCTGAACCGTCAGCCGCGTGACGCGTCCCCGATTCGCGTCCGCAACCGTGACGCTGCAGATGGTCGCCCGCGCGGCTACCTCCGCAAGTTCGGTCTGTCCCGTGTCCGCGTTCGTGAGATGGCCCACCGTGGCGAACTCCCGGGCGTCCGTAAGTCCAGCTGGTAAGTCGAGGAGCACCAATGAAGCGCAATCACTCTAACAAGAAGGCGCGGATGGAGCAGTCCCGCCGCCCGAAGAAGAACCCGCTCAAGGCCGCAGGCGTTGAGAAGGTTGATTACAAGGACATTAACCTGCTCCGCCAGTTCATCTCTGACCGTGGCAAGATTCGTTCCCGCCGCGTCACCGGTCTGACTCCGCAGCAGCAGCGCCAGGTCGCTACCGCTGTGAAGAACGCCCGCGAGATGGCACTCCTGCCGTTCACCAGCCGCTAAAGATGGCTGGTCGGCGGGAGCCGATCATTCGAACACCCGCCGAAAGGCCTTATTTACGCGCTGGCCGCATGACGATACATGCGATAACAGCGTAAAACGGACTCAGTCCTTCCCCACCGAGGGGATTGGATTGGGTTCGTTTTTTATTGTCTAAAATATGCACTTATGCCCGCTCTCACCGAAATATTTACCGGCTTTGGTTCCGTCGCAGTACTGATCATTGTTGGCTGGTTGTTTGGGCGCAGTGAGATCGTCGATAAGCGGGCATCTTTTACCCTGAACATGGTCGTGTTCTGGATCGCGATGCCGTGCATGCTCGCGCACACTCTCGCAACGGCGGATTCGGCGAGCATCTTCGGTTCGGCGTTTGGTGTCGCGGCACTGTCGGCGCTTGGCACGGCGGCGTTCTACCGGATTTTTGTGGCGCCTCTGTTCAAACAGAGCGGCGCCGATGCTGTGGTCGGCGCGATGTCGTCGAGTTACAACAACGTCGCTAATCTCGGCGTGCCGATCGCTGTCGCAGTGCTTCACGACGCTACCGCCGTCGTCCCTGCCCTTATCTTTCAGATTGCCTTCTATGCGCCCGCTTCCATGACGGTGCTGGAAATCCTCACTAACCGCGGTCATTTCCGGCCGCGCAATGTCATCATGGCACCGCTGAAGAACCCAATCTTTCTGGCGGCGATGGTGGGGCTTGCGGTTAATGCGTTTGCTATCGAAGTACCTCAGTTCGTAGCGCATCCAGTGGGGCTATTGGGGCAAGCCGCAGTGCCAATGGCACTTCTGGCCTTCGGTATTAGCCTGCATGGCATGCCGTTTATGGAAGCCGGCCGCTCCCCTCGTCGCGCCGTCGTGGTGGCGTCTATGCTGAAGCTTTTCCTCCACCCCGCGCTCGCTCTGCTGTTCGGTCATTTCGTCTTCGGTCTCAACGGGCATGCGCTGCTGGCAGCTGTGATTATCGCCGGCCTGCCGACAGCCCAGAACGTCTACACCTTCGCCTCCCGCTTCGGCCGGAACCTTGAGCAGGCGCGCGATTGTGGCGTGATTACGACAATCGCCTGCTTGCCGACGGTCCTGTTGTTCACCCTGCTATTGAGTTAGGCGACTCTTCCCGACGGCCTGGAGAGAATCTCGTTACCCTTGGAGGCGTGGAGATTCTGAAGACACTTCTCGAGGCCGACCCGTCCGTGCCTCGTTTGACCTGTTATGACGAAACTACCGGCGGTCGTACCGATTTATCGGCCCAAACCCTGGACAACTGGGCCAGCAAGATCGCCAACATGCTGCACGATGAGTTCGACCTCGTCGCCGGAGACCAAGTATGGATTGACTTGCCGTTGATCTGGCAGTCCGCCTGCATCATCCTGGGCTGCGAGCGTGCTGGCGTCACCGTTAGCGATGAGGAGCCGCTGGTCGTATTCACCACTGTCAGCAACGTCAGCACGTGGGAAGAGAAGTTCCCAGATGCCTACCTCGCAGTGCTTACCGACGATCCCTTTGGCCGTGGTGTCGTGGAATGCGGTGATGATATTCCACCGGGAGTCATTGACTTTGGTCCGGAAGTTCGTTTCCACCCAGACGCATATCTAGGCGCAGGCCCGGACTCCGACCAAACCCCCGTTATTGGGGAGAAGTCGGCTGCAGAACTGCTTTCATCTGCTGGCGATTACGCGGACGAGATGCAGCTCACGACCGGTTCCCGCGTCGTTTCCGACGGCTGGCTGGTGCCTGATTCTTCACAGGTCACCGCAGATAAATGGGCACGTAATGTGCTGTCGGCTTGGGTTCGTGGAGGTGCTGCCGTCGTCGTGCGCGGTGGTGATAGCGAGCGTGTCACTGCTATTTCTACGGCCGAAAAAGCCCGTGTGATTTAGTCGCAGCTGTCCCGTCGAGAAGCGCTCTAAGTAGTCGCGATAACCTGGAAACCGTGATTACCCGACCATATATTCTTGCGATTCTCGCCCTCATCAACGTCTTGGGCGCACTGGCTGTATGGGATCTGAGCCCATGGTGGTGGATTCTGATGGCCTTCATCCTCTTCCTGGATGTTGTGGCTATCTATGACATGCTTCAAAAGAAGCACTCCATCTTGCGGAACTTCCCGGTCATCGGCCATCTGCGCTACATGGGTGAGACCATTCGCCCTGAGATGCAGCAGTATTTCATCGAGCGCAACTTCGACGGCGCTCCGTTCGACCGCGATACTCGTACCGTGGTCTACGAGCGTGCGAAGGGGCTGTCCTCGAAGAAGTCATTCGGTACTGAGCGAAAGATTAATGCGCCCGGCTACGAGTACGTCCGCCACTCGATGGCGCCGAGCCAGCACGTCATCGAGGATCCGCGCGTAGATATTGGCGGTCCGGACTGCGCCCAGCCGTACTCAGCGTCTATCTTCAACATCTCAGCCATGAGTTTCGGCTCTCTGTCCCCTAACGCTGTCATGGCAATGAATAAGGGCGCGAAGCTGGGCAACTTCGTACAGGACACCGGCGAGGGCGCTATCAGCCCTTACCACTTGAAGTATGGCGCAGACCTCTATTGGCAGCTGGGGTCCGGATACTTCGGTGCACGTACTGAGGATGGCGACTTCGACCCGGAGCTCTTCCGCGAAAAGGCTAAGATTCCGCAGGTCAAGGCAACCTATCTGAAGGTTAGCCAGGGCGCAAAACCTGGACTCGGCGGCATGCTGCCAGGTCACAAGGTCAACGAAGAGATTGCGGCTACTCGCCACGTACCAGTTGGCAAGGGCGTGATGAGCCCTCCGTACCACCGCGTCTACTCCACCCCGCGTGAACTTGTTCGGTTTATGGGCACCATGCGTGAGCTCAACGGTGGCAAGCCGGTCGGTTTCAAGCTGTGTGTTGGCTCCCAGCTTGAGTTCCTCGCCGTGTGCAAGGCCATGCTGGAAGAGAACATCACCCCGGACTTCATCATCGTCGACGGCGCTGAAGGCGGCACCGGTGCTGCACCGCTGGAATACTCCGACCGCGTTGGCCTGCCGCTTACCGACGGCCTGATTCTCGTCCATAACGCGCTCGTAGGTGCCGGTCTGCGCGATCGCATTAAGCTCGGTGCGTCCGGCAAGGTCATTACTGGCTTCGATATTGTGAAGCGCATGTGCATCGGTGCTGACTTTGTGAACTCGGCTCGCGGCATGATGATGGCCACCGGCTGTATCCAATCTCAGCTATGTCATACAAACACCTGCCCGGTGGGTGTGGCTACCCAGGATCCGAGCCTGTGGAAGGCCCTGGATGTCGACGACAAGGGTCAGCGTGTGGCCAACTATCACAATGCCACGGTCGCGGAAGCAGCTAGCCTGTTGGCATCGATGGGCCTGAATAGCTTCTCTGAGCTGGGGCCGTCCCACCTGCTGCGGCGCACCAATGAGCAGGTCGGTGAGACCTACGCGGAGCTCTACAACTGGCTGCAGCCAGGCGAGCTGCTGAGCGGAACTCGCTTCCACAACTGGGCCGAAGCCTGGGAGACTGCCGACCCGGACACGTTCCACTACCCCGCAGTTCATATGCGCGGGTAGTTCGGGGCTGGTTGCGCGCCCTACTCACCCATCAGCTTCTTGCGCAGACGCTCGTCCTTTTCCAGGACCTGATCGCGCATGTTGGCCTGGTAGTTCTCCATCGCCACAATGAGCTCCGGGTAACCGGCCGAGAGAATACGCACAGCCAGCAGGCCAGCGTTCTTAGCGCCGCCCACACCGACGGTTGCCACCGGAACGCCGCCCGGCATCTGAACGATTGACAGCAGGGAATCGACACCCTCCAGGTTCTCCAACGCGCGTGGCACGCCGATAACCGGCAGCGGAGTGGCCGACGCAACCATGCCCGGCAGGTGTGCTGCACCACCGGCGCCAGCGATAATGCAGCGCAGCCCCTTGTCAGCGGCGGACTTTGCGTAGTCAATCATGCGTTCCGGAGTGCGGTGTGCAGAGACCACACCTACCTCAAAGGGAATTCCGAACTCAGCCAAGACCTCCGCTGCGGGCTCCATGGTCGGCCAATCCGAGTCCGACCCCATAATCAGACCGACCAGCGGACCGGTTACGTTGGCCAACTTCGGGCTTGCCACCTGGTTTGCTTCAGCCAATGTTGTCTCCTTGAGATAGCAATCTAATTCTTATACAGCGCCAGCCACCTATGCGGTGTAGCCGTCTGCCCACACGCCATCGACGATGTAGCCAGCAGCGAGGTTGGCAACCCGCCGGGTCTCCGCGATGCCTTCCGGGCTTGCGTCGTAGCCGCACAGGTTGACGTGCCCCAGCTTACGTCCAGGGCGCCAATCCTTCCCGTACCAGTGAATCTTCGCTGATGGGAAACGACGCCATACCTCAGCAAAACGCTGTGAAATAGGTACATCCGAGGCCTCATCGCCACCGAGCGTATTGACCATTACCGTCACCGGCGCAGTCGGGCGAGTGGAACCCAGTGGCATGTCAGCAACTGCACGCAGGTGCTGCTCAAACTGGCTGGTCTCGCAGCCGTCCTGCGACCAGTGCCCAGTGTTGTGTGGGCGCATAGCCAACTCGTTGACGTAAATCTCCGGATTGCCGTCAGCATCGACGGTTTCGAACAGCTCAACTGCCAGCGCGCCGGTTACTCCCAGCTCGGAAGCGATGGTCACACTGAGCTTTTCGGCCGCTCTCGCAAGGTCGTCGGCAAGCCCTGGCGCCGGGCAGATTGCCTCAACACAGATGCCGTCACGCTGCACGGACTCGAGGACCGGCCAGGCCTTGACCTCGCCCGACGGCGTGCGCGCACACATGGCCGACAACTCACGAACCAGCGCGACCTTCCGCTCGGCCATCAGCGGCACGTCCTTGCCCAGCAGTTCGTCGACAAGCGCACGCAGATCCTCGCGGTCCTTCGGGAACCACACGCCGTGACCGTCGTAACCGCCGCGGCGAGCCTTCAGGCAGACGGCACCGTCAACGCGGTCGAAGAATGCTTCGGCATCCTCGGCGGACTCAATTGCAGCGTAGGCAGGTACTGGAGCGCCCAGTTCCTCCAGGCGCTGGCGCATCAGCAGCTTATCCTGCGCGTACAGCAACGCCGACGGCTGAGGCTGAACCGAGTAGCCCATCTCGGTCAGCTTGTTGAGGAATTCGGTGGGAACGTGCTCATGGTCGAAAGTCACGGCCTGCGCACCGGCGACAGCGCGCTCAACATCTTCCCAGACGTGGTAGTCGCCGATGATAACGTCCGCACACACCTGCGCTGCGGAAGCATCCGGCGAACCGGCGAGCAAACGGATGGACTGTCCCAGCTCAATGGCCTCAGTCTGCATCATACGAGCCAGCTGACCGTCACCAATCACCGCCACAACCGGCACGCCATCAGCATGCGCGGGATGCTGCGCAGCAGTTAGCGCTGCAGCGGAATTAGAAGTGGAATTAGTGGAGTTTTCAGGGGTATCCGAAGCAATCACACCCCTGATTGTAGGTTATGACCCAAAATTCTAAGCCAACCGGGAGACCAACTTAGCCACCTTGCGGGAGCTGGGAATATCTTCTACAGCCAGCGGCGGGCCGAAACTGCGGGTGTGCAGATACAACACGCCGCCCTTGCGATTGACCGCACGCACCGAACGCAGATCAATCGAGACCACCTGCGGGCGCAGAATGCCGCGGCGCAAAATAATCCGCCTATCAGTCAGCACAAACCGCTCCCCCAGCCAACTTAGTACCGGACGAACGACGCGCCAGAGAATAAGCCCCAGCCACGCGAAGAGCAGCAGCTGACGCACACCTTGCAGATCTCCCGGAGCAATCCCAGGGCCGTCGATAAAACCAATCAGCAACCAGCAGACGCCCGTGATAACCATGAGTTCCAAGAGCGGCCACACCAGCCGACCAAAAGTTGGATTGGTGTCCAGCAGAATTGCCTCGCGCGTGTCCAACTCATCATCGGGAAAGGCCATACAGCACTACCCCCGCTCCGAATCAGCCTGCGGGGACGCATAGCCGCCGTCAGTGGCGCGAACATGGAACACGTCACCGGCCGCAACAAAGTGACTTGTGCCAGCTTCGTCGGTGACGATCAATTCGCCGTCGGCACGCACGCCAACCGCCTTGCCCACCAGCACGCGGTCTCCCGGCAACTCCACGCGCACGTTCGATCCGATGGTCGCGCACACCGCCTCGTAGTCCCGCAGCAGCTCAGCATCGCCCTTTCGCCACTGTGCTTGACGACGTCCCAGCGCCCGCAGCACACCAGCGGAGATGTCATCGCGGTCGAGGTTTTCCGCTCCCGCCAGGTATAGCGAAATGGCGTGTGGCACCGGCAACTCATCTTCCTGCAGGGAAACGTTGATGCCGATTCCCGGAATGAGAATTGGCGGTGTCAGCGACGCGGCCTCCACCAGAATTCCGCAGAGCTTACGACCGTCAACCAGGACATCATTCGGCCACTTCAGGGAAACGCGCTCAGGCGCCAGTCCTGCAACTTCCACCACAGTATCGACGACTGCGAGGCCCGCGACTAACGGCAACAGACCCAGTTGCTCGGGTGCGAGCCCTTCCGGGCGCAGCACTGCGCTGAGTGCAATGGACGCACCCTTCGGGGCCGTCCAACTACGGCTCAGTCGACCGCGACCTGCGGTCTGTTCCGAGGCGATAAGCGCACTGAGATCTGCCGCCTGCCCCAGTGCCGCCTGTTGCCGAAGATCGGCATTGGTCGAACCAGTGGTTTCGACAACCTCAATGGAACTCCAGCCCGGCGCGGCTGCGCGCACACGCGTGGCGTCAAGAGGCTTGCGGGAAGCAACAATTCTGGGGTCGGTCATGCACAGCAGTCTAGCGCCATGGCCGGATTCACTGAGTCGTGGCCTTTCTCAAGAGCTCGACAGCGTGAGAATCATCACAGCTCGCCTGCTTTACTATTTTCCTTCCCAAGCACTACATTCCATAACATGACTATTTCCTCACGTTTGGCGGCGGAGCAACACACCACCGCTTTTCTCAATGAAGACCTTTTACGCCGACGCACTGCTGCACTGACTCCGATGGGGTCGCGAGGCTACGACAAGCTCAAACTGACTGAGCGAATGAATGCCCGCGAGCGCATTGACTACCTGCTGGACGAAGGGTCTTTTGTCGAATTCGATGCACTAGCCCGCCACCGCACTACCGCATTTGGAATGGAAGCCAAACGCCCCGTGACCGACGGAATCATCACCGGCTGGGGAACCATAGACGGCCGTGAGGTCTGCATCTTCTCTCAGGACGGCACAATCTTCGGTGGTGCACTCGGAGAGGTCTACGGCGAAAAGATGGTCAAGATTCAGGAACTTGCCATCACTACCGGCCGCCCCCTTATTGGCATGTACGAAGGCGCCGGAGCCCGTATCCAAGATGGCGCAGTCTCACTGGACTTTATTGCCCAGACGTTCCACCACAACGTTCGCGCCAGCGGCGTCATTCCGCAGATTTCAGTCATTTTTGGTGCCTGTGCGGGCGGAAATGCCTACTCCCCAGCACTGACGGACTTCGTTGTCATGGTGGAGGAAAACTCCCGTATGTTCGTCACCGGCCCTGACGTAATCGAAACAGTCACTGGCGAAAAAATCAGCCAACACGAGCTCGGCGGCGCCGACACCCATATGGAGATCGCCGGAAACTCCCACTACACCGCCACTAGCGAGCAGGATGGACTCGACTGGGTCTGCGATTTGCTGGACTACCTCCCCAACAACACAACCTCCCCCGCGCCCAGCTGGGATTCCGATGCCAGTGACGAAATCACCGACCTCGATCGCACCCTCGACAGTCTCATTCCCGACAGCCCATCCACGCCGTACGACGTGCATGAAGTCATCTACGCGCTTTGCGACGATGCGGAGTTCCTGGAAATCCAGGAAAACCGGGCAGCCAATGTCGTGATTGGCCTTGGCCGTCTCAACGGTCAATCTGTTGGGTTTGTCGCTAATCAGCCCATGGAATTCGCGGGCTGCCTAGATATCGATGCAGCGGAGAAGGCCGCGCGATTCGTCCGAACCTGCGATTGTTTCAACATTCCACTCGTCTTTCTCGTAGACGTACCCGGCTTTCTCCCCGGTTCAAATCAAGAACACCAGGGAATTCTGCGCCGTGGCGCTAAATTGCTCTATGCGTATGCAGAAGCAACCGTTCCTAAAATCACCGTCACCATGCGCAAAGCCTATGGCGGCGCGTATTGCGTGATGGGATCAAAGGGGCTCGGCGCGGATGTAAATCTGGCTTGGCCGACGGCACAGATCGCCGTGATGGGCGCCTCAGGCGCAGTACGCTTCCTCCATCGTGCCGAGATTCGAACCGCCACCGAAGCAGCTCTCGCAGCAGACCCAGCGGCCGATAGATTTGGCACTCCCGAGAGTGTGAAAGAACTCATTGCTGAACTGGAAATGGGATACGAGCAACACATGCTCACGCCTTATCGCGCCGCCGAACGGGGGTTAATTGATGAAGTCATCCTCCCCTCCGAGACACGAACTCGGGTGATAAAAAATCTGCGCCTTCTAACTTCAAAGAAAGTACCGTGGCCTGCGCGCAAGCACGGCAATATTCCACTGTAAGAGCAGGCTTTTTGCTGTACAACGAGCTAGTCATTACCCCTACTTTTGTTAACAGCGATTGCCCCCAACTACCTCCCCCCGTTTTCGAAACGTAAACTAGTTGGTATGACGACTGCCGCAAATACATCAACCGGTGAAACCCCGGATTTGACCACTACTGCTGGAAAGCTGGCCGATCTGCGAGCCCGTCTCGCAGAGACCCAGGCTCCAATGGGCCAGGCCAGCATTGACCGCGTCCACGACAAGGGCAAGATGACCGCTCGTGAGCGCATCGAGTTCCTCTTGGACGAGGGCTCGTTCGTGGAGGTTGACGCTCTCGCACGTCACCGCTCCAAGAACTTCGGCCTCGATGCCAAGCGCCCTGTCACTGACGGTGTTGTGACAGGCTACGGCACCATCGATGGCCGCCAGGTCTGTGTCTTCTCGCAGGACGGCGCCATCTTCGGTGGCGCGCTCGGTGAAGTCTACGGTGAAAAGATTGTCAAGATCATGGATCTGGCCATCAAGACCGGTGTCCCAATTATCGGCATCAACGAGGGTGCTGGTGCCCGCATCCAAGAGGGCGTTGTTTCCCTCGGCCTCTACTCCCAGATCTTCTTCCGAAACACCCAGGCTTCTGGTGTTATCCCACAGATTTCCCTGATCATGGGCGCCTGCGCTGGTGGCCACGTCTACTCCCCGGCTCTGACCGACTTCATTGTCATGGTCGATGGCACTTCCAAGATGTTCATCACCGGCCCGGACGTTATTAAGACCGTCACTGGCGAAGAGGTCACACAGGAAGAGCTGGGTGGCGCTGGTACTCACATGAGCACCTCCGGTACTTCGCACTACACCGCCGCTGATGACGAAGACGCTCTGACTTTCGTTCAGGAATTGGTCAGCTACCTGCCGCCCAACAACCGCGCTGAGGCTCCTCGCATGGAGGCTGAGCCGTTCGAGGGCTCCATCGCTGACAACATCACTGAGACTGACCTCGAGCTCGACACGCTGATTCCGGACTCCCCAAACCAGCCGTACGACATCAAGGACGTCATCACCCGTCTGGTCGACGACGAGGACTTCCTGGAAATTCAGGAGGACTACGCACAGAACGTGGTCATCGGCTTCGGTCGCGTGGAAGGTCGCTCGGTCGGTTTCGTCGCCAACCAGCCGATTCAGTTCGCTGGCTGCCTCGACATCAAGGCATCCGAGAAGGCGGCTCGCTTCGTCCGCACCTGTGACGCCTTCAACATTCCGATCATCATGCTGGTTGACGTTCCAGGCTTCCTGCCGGGCACCAACCAAGAGTTCGACGGCATCATCCGCCGTGGCGCCAAGCTGCTGTACGCATATGCTGAGGCCACCGTCCCGAAGATTACCGTCATCACCCGTAAGGCCTATGGCGGAGCTTACTGTGTGATGGGCTCCAAGGACATGGGCGCTGACATCAACCTGGCATGGCCGACCGCTCAGATTGCGGTCATGGGTGCTTCCGGCGCTGTCGGCTTCATCTACCGCAAGGAGCTCAAGGCTGCTGCAGCCGAGGGCAAGGACGTCGTCGCACTGCAGAAGGAGTACGAGGCAGAGTACGAGGCCACCCTGGTCAACCCGTACATGGCTGCTGAGCGCGGCTTCATCGACGCCGTTATCCCGCCGAGCGAGACCCGCGGTCAGATCATCGAGGGTCTGCGTCTGCTGGATCGCAAGGTTGTTAACGTACCCGCCAAGAAGCATGGGAACATTCCGCTGTGACCGATTCCAAAAACACCCCAGCAACCGAAGACAAGGACGCCGCTACAGCCCCGGCTGCACCGTTCATGTCCGTCCTCAAGGGCAACCCGTCAGACGCTGAAACCGCCACGCTCGCGCTTTTGTTCGCAGGTATGGCAGCAGCCGGCGGTGCCCCAGAGGACCGCGGCCCGCGCAACAACTGGGGTCGGCTGGAAGAGGGTTTCCACCAGCCGCACCAGCACGTACCGGGCACGTTCCGCAACGTCCATTTCTACTAGTACAGCTACCGCTTACCGCGTAGTCGTTACCGCACGCTAGCTGCGTCGATTCGCTAGCACAAAGCGCCACCATCGGGTTTTCCGATGGTGGCGCTTTGGTTTTTGTTACTGCCTTAGCCTTGACCACTGCTTATTACTAGCGCTGTTCACCCAGCGACTCGCCATCAAACTCGTCATCGAGCTCCCGGTCCAGCCGACGCTGATCACGGTTGCGAGCTACCGGCCACACCACCTTGAACAGGAAATACACAAACGCCAGACCGATGGCAGCACCCACCACAGCGCCGGCAATGAATCCCCACGATTCCGATAGTGCCCCACCAGCGCTTGCCTCAGAGAGCATTTGCACTCTGATAAAACCAATCAGCCACAGCCCAATGACGGCTACGAGTGCTGCAATCTCGCCTTTTGTAAGACCATTAATCTTCGGCATTGGCACTTGACGTCGCAACCACCGCTGCGAAAACAGGAGTCCAACCAGCGGCATCAAGATGATTGCCACTGTCACGCCCACCATCTTTGGCTCTGGAATGAGCCAAATCAGTACCGTTGCAAGCACGTAATTAGCCCACATCATCATTGTGAACCCGTACGTGTAGGACTTATGCAGCAACATCTGCTGATACTCATCGTCCACCGTGGCGCTGTTGCGTTCAATTACGACATCCGCATAGGACATTGTCAGTATCCTTCCTCACCAAAAATTTCTTCGACTGTTTTTCCCAGGACCTTGCAGATACGCAACGCCAAATACACCGAAGGCGAGTAATTTCCCCGCTCGATATTTGCAATGGTTTGCCGCGAGACCTCCACCTTCGCGGCTAAATCCGCTTGGCTCAGCTCCAACCAGCGTCGGTATCTCCTGACCTGGTTCGAACGTTCTTCCCCACTCATCTGTGTACTTTCTTTAACTTGATGTCCACTTTACTTTACATCACTAGAAGGCAGCCGCCATCTAAAAAATCTGCCTGTTCTTACAATCGGGCCAACCCCACGCATGTTTGCCACAAAAATTAGGCTTTACGATTCCGCCCTCACTAAAATCACTAACTATGAGCAGCCCCCGAATCGTCTTGGCTTCCACTTCCCCTTCGCGACTGCACATTCTGCGCTCTGCAGGCATCGAGCCCATCACAGTAGCGCCCAACGTCGACGAGGATGCCGTAATCACAGCCCTTCCGGACGCATCGCCGGTACGCATCGTCGAGGAACTCGCGCAGGCCAAGGCACACGCTGCCTCTCCGGCCTACCCCAATGACATTGTCATTGGAGGGGATTCAATGCTGCTTCTCGACGGGCAGTTGCAGGGCAAGCCCCACACGGAAGAAAAGACCATTGAGCGTTGGCACCAACAGAGTGGCCGGACGGCTGAGCTGATTACTGGGCACTGTGTCGTGACACCAAAGGGCGAGCACCTTGAGGTGGCGATTACTTCCCTCGATTTCGCTGAAGTCCCAGAAGAGGACATCCGTGCCTACGCTGCGACGGGCGAGCCACTGAAGTGCGCTGGCGCGTTTACCTTAGAGGCTCTAGGCGGCTGGTTTGTCGATGGCATCAATGGCGACTCATCCAGCGTGATCGGACTGTCGCTACCTGTCGTGCGCCGAGCTCTGTATCACTACGGCTATTCGGTCTCCCAGTTCTGGAATCGGTAGGCATCGCAATGACGTCGTAAAGCAAAAAACCGCACCAAATTGGTGCGGTTTTCTTAGCTGTGGAGACTACTTGTTAGCAGCCTCAACGCGCTTGATGGCCTCCTGAGCAACAAGCTCCTGGATACCCATATCCAGCTCGGAGGTGAAGCCAACACAGGAGCAGTTGATCTCGCCGAGAACGTAGGTGTCCTCGCCGTTCTCGCCGTCTGCCAGCATGAAATCAGCGGTCCAGATTAGCGGGATATTGTCGCCACCGAGGTTCTCGGCAATGACCGGGCGAGCCTCAGCAAACATGTCGATGAGGTCCTGCCACTCTTCCGGCTTGTTGTAGGTGTACTTCGCGCCAGAGAACAGGGTTGCGGAGAAAGCGTCGCCGCCCTCGGCCGGCTTCTTGTGAACCACGAAGACCGGGTGCGGACCGACCAGCAGAATGCGAATTTCGCCTTCGGTGATGCGCGGCATGAAGCGCATGTCCACGAGCATGCCGTTATCGCCGATGATGTACTGGTCGCAGAAATCCATGAACTCGCCGAGCTCACGAGTCTCAGTGTGATTGTCCACGGCCTCGGTGCACTTCAGCTTGGTGTTTAGCGGCAGCGGGGTGCCCGGCTCAACGTTCTTAGCAACCTCTTCGTCAGCGATGCGCACGCGCCAGATGCCGGATCCGGTGGAGCCACGGTTCTGCTTAAGGACGCGCTCGCCGTAGGACAGGGAGGTCGGGAAAGTGCTGTGGAATGCCTCGACGTCGTAGTAAGCAGCGGTGTCAGACGGAACCAGGTCAGTATCCTTGAGCTTGACCAGTGCGTCCTTTGCGCCGTAGGCCATCATCTCGCCCGGGGTGGACATACCAACCAAACCAGCGACCGAGAGACTGGTCAGAAGCTCGAAGTAGCCCCTCTCGCCACCCGGGATGTTGCCCGGGTTTACGCGGGAGATGTAGCCGTCGAAGTTCTGGGAGACGTAGTCGTACAGGTCGTCCTTCCACTCCGGTCGGTAGTAGACGACCTCAGCGGACCAACCGGCTTCGCGGATAGCGTTGACGATTGGCATGGTGTCCTTGCGGTGTCCGTCGAAGTACTTGTCCGAGCCGCCCTCGATCTCGAATACAACAATGTTCTTGTGCACAGGCACTCCTTTTAAGAAAATACATGGACTTCCGGCACTCAATTGTCTCCGTAACGCAGCGAATACCCAGGCAGATAGCCCATTTCAGCCCATTTTCCAGTGATACGAATCAACACAGTTTTTGCGCTAACTCTCAGCTAAATTTTAGGGCACTACCTGGACTCCAAGCGCGCTGAAAACACTGCTTTTACCCCCAACTGTGAGGCGTATCCCAGGGTGGCCGCGGACGCAATTGTTGCCGTCGGAAAGCGCTCACACTGGGGACTATTCCGCCGTTCGCCACGCGACCCGTAAACTAGATATGCAATTGACGATAAACGTCAGAAAGTCCCACCCACCCAACTTGCGCCAAGGGAGTATCCGATGGCTGTTCCGCACGACCCGCACCCCCAGTTCCAGCAGTACGCCCACCCTGAGCGCCTCGTCTCTAGCTCCTGGCTTGCTGCCCGACTGGGCTCTCCCGGTCTGCGCGTTGTTGAATCCGATGAGGACTCACTGCTCTACGACATTGGACATATTCCGGGCGCGGTTCGCATCGACTGGCATCACGACCTTAACGATTCCGTGCGCCGCGACTATATCGACGCCGAAGGCTTTGCCGAGCTCATGCGCGAGAAGGGCATCTCGCGCGATGACACCGTCGTAATCTACGGCGACAAGTCCAACTGGTGGGCCGCCTACACACTCTGGGTCTTCGAGCTTTTTGGGCATCCCGACGTGCGCCTGCTTAACGGTGGCCGCGATGCCTGGATGACTGAAGAACGAGACACGAGCTTCGAGGTCCCCAATTACCCACGCACTGACTACCCTGTCGTCGAGCGCGACGACAAGACACTGCGCGCCTACTTCAGCGATACACGTGAGCTCATTGGAAAGGCTCCGATTATCGACGTGCGCACTCCGGAGGAGTATGCCGGTGCACGAACCCACATGGTCGATTACCCACAGGAAGGCGTCCTGCGTGGTGGCCACATTCCAACCGCGGTAAACATTCCATGGAATCAGTCCGTTCACCCGAACTCGCGTTTCCGCGATCGCGAAGAGCTCGAGCAGATTTACGCGCACGTCCAATTTGAAGATGAGGCGATTGTCTACTGCCGCATCGGCGAGCGCTCCGCGCACACCTGGTTTGTACTGCACCACCTGCTCGGCCACGAGAATGTTCGCAACTACGACGGCTCGTGGGTTGAGTGGGGCAATATGATTGGCATGCCCATTGCCCACGGTTCGGAGCCGGGAAGCCTGTAGGCGATCGACGCAACCGGTGGGCGCTTCCCCCACCGTTTTTCCAGCGTCAGCGGCTGACGCTACACCGGAGATTTAGTTTCCCCCTGCCGCCCCCAATCAAGGGGGCGGCTCTTGCACTCTTGGGTGATAATTTTAACCACAAACCTAGGTTTTTGGGCGGAAAATAGCCACTTCAGCTGCCCCCATGACCACTTGAACGCTGCTCAAGACCACAATCCCTACCCCCTTATGTAGCGAGCAAAAAGAGGTTGCTTACCGCACCTGTGACACAATGGAGACATTGGGTCACACGCTGTTAGCTACCGCGTGGTGAACCGCATTGCGGTTCACCACTCAGTTAACTGCAGTGCTGCTTGTGATTCCTACAAATGACTGTCGCAACCTTGCCCCGAGGGCCAATTCTCGGGGTGCCCACGAAAAATGGAGGATTTCGTGTCCGAGCAGACCACTGAAAAAATCACGAAGGTTCTCGTCGCCAACCGTGGCGAGATTGCCGTTCGCGTTATTCGCGCTGCGAAGGACGCCGGCATTCCTTCCGTCGCCGTTTACGCTGAGCCGGATGCGGACGCTCCTTTCGTGACCATGGCGGATGAGGCTTTTGCTCTCGGTGGCACCACTTCCGCTGAGTCGTACCTAGTCTTCGACAAGATTCTGGACGCCGCAAAGAAGTCCGGCGCTAATGCCATCCACCCGGGATACGGCTTCCTGTCGGAGAACGGCGACTTCGCTGAGGCTGTTGAGAACGCTGGCCTGATTTGGATTGGCCCGTCACCAGAGTCCATCCGCGCCCTGGGAGACAAGGTCACCGCTCGTCACATCGCGCTGAAGGCTGACGCTCCGATGGCTCCAGGCACCAAGGAGCCGGTTAAGGATGCAGACGAGGTTGTCGCATTCGCTAAGGAGCACGGTCTGCCAATCGCCATTAAGGCCGCTTTCGGTGGCGGAGGCCGCGGCATGAAGGTCGCACACAAGATGGAAGAGGTCGCTGACCTCTACGAGTCCGCTACCCGCGAGGCCGTTGCCGCCTTCGGTCGCGGTGAGTGCTTCGTAGAGCGCTACCTGGACAAGGCACGCCACGTCGAGTGCCAGGTTCTCGCTGATAAGCACGGCAACGTCGTCGTCGCCTCCACCCGTGACTGCTCGCTACAGCGTCGTTTCCAGAAGCTCGTCGAGGAAGCACCTGCTCCGTTCCTGACCCCGGAGCAGGATGAGCGCCTGCGCCAGTCCGCTAAGGACATCTGCCGCGAGGCTGGCTACTACGGTGCCGGCACCGTTGAGTACCTGGTTGGCGCTGACGGCCTGATCAACTTCCTCGAGGTCAACACCCGTCTGCAGGTGGAGCACCCGGTCACCGAGGAAATTACCGGCCTCGACCTGGTCCGCGAGCAGTTCCGCATTGCTGAAGGCAAGGAACTGTCCATCAAGGAAGACCCGGAGATGCACGGTCACGCTTTCGAGTTCCGCATCAACGGCGAGGACGCCGGCAGCAACTTCATGCCGGCTCCGGGCACCATCACCAAGTACGTCGAACCATCCGGCCCGGGTGTCCGCATGGACACCGGCATCAAGGAGGGCGACGTCATCGGCGGCCAGTTCGACTCCATGCTGGCCAAGCTGATTGTTTGGGGCGAGACCCGCGAAGAGGCTCTGCGTCGCTCCGCTCGTGCCCTGTCCGAGTACCAGGTTGAAGGTCTGGCAACGGTCATTCCGTTCCACCGCCACATTGTGGAGAACCCGGCGTTTGTCGGCGATGGCGAGAAGTTTGACGTCTACACCAAGTGGATTGAAGAGGAATGGGATAACCCAATCGCTCCGTACGACGGTGACTCCGACGCTGACACCGACACCGTCCCGGCTCAGAAGGTTGTCGTCGAGATCGACGGTCGCCGCGTCGAGGTAGCCCTGCCGGGCGACCTGGCTCTGGGTGGCGGCAACGCTGGTGCCAAGAAGAAGAGTAAGAAGAAGCGCGCTGGCGGTTCCAAGAAGGCTGCTTCCGGTGACGCTGTGGTTGCTCCGATGCAGGGCACCGTCATTAAGGTCAACGTCGAAGAAGGCCAGGAAGTCTCCGAGGGTGACACCGTGGTTGTCCTTGAGGCCATGAAGATGGAAAACCCAGTCAAGGCTCACAAGGACGGCGTTGTCACGGGTCTGGCTACCGAGGCTGGCTCGGGTGTCGGCAAGGGCGATGTCCTGATGGAACTGAAGTAGTTCTAAAGCTCTAAGCGGGGCTGGTTGCGATGGGATTCGCAGCCGCCCCGCTTGATTCTTTTCAGCCCCTCCCCCGGCGCCCTTAAACGCTGTTCAGGACGTCTAGAGTGGACGGTATGGAACCCATGGAAGTAAATGCCGGCCGCTTCTACTGCCGTCCCCTGCGCCACGATTCCCGCGTCGATGACGCCCCGGTCGCAACCCAATTACTCACAGAATTGGCCCCTGACTCCGTCGCCGAGTTCCTTCGGAACTCCACCACCGAGTGGGAAAACGACACCGCCTACCGCTTTGCGGTTGCTGAGCAGACGAACGTCGAGATGCTCGCACTAGCAACCGTCGAGGTCATCAATGCCGACCACGTCAGCATCACCGTCCGTCCCGCAGGCGATCCCGCACGCGTGTTGCCTAACGACGATCAGGTCCTCACCAAGGTAACCGTCGCCGACGGCGTCGAAGCCGCCGAAAAAGCCCTCCACCGATGGGCAGAGGGCTTCTTGGGCAAGAAAGTCAGCTAGCCGAACTGGCACCGCTGCGACTGCTCAGTCCTAGGCGCCGGAACGCAGCAGGTAGATATCCATAATCCAACCGTGCTCCGCACGGAGCTTCTTTTTCAGCTCCGCAATCTCTTCGCCGACGTCGCCAACGCGACCACGGCGGAGCGTCTCCAGCTCCGTTCCCAGGAATGCACCCCAGAGAATCTCTTCCTCCGGGTCCGCGTGCTCGAGCCAGGCTGCACCGCCATCGAGCATCACCACCGCATCCATGCCAGGCGCACGCTCCCCCAGGCGCCGACCAGTGGTAATCAATACCGGCTTACCAATCTGGTTCAGGCACTCTCCATGCGCTGCGGTCAGCGCGGAAATCGCCGTCACACTGGGGATAACTCGCGAGCGCACGTCCAGCCCAAGGTCGCGGACGCGCTGCAAAATCCGCAATGTTGAGTCATACAAGGAGGGGTCACCCCAGACCAAGAACGCACCGCGGCGCTTGCCCTCTCGTCCGAGGTGAGCGACGAAGGCGTCGGCAAGCAGCTCTGCACGGCGCTGATGCCAGTCACGGACGACTGCGCCGTAGTTATCGGGCGTGCGGTCACGTGGCGGGTCGGGAACGGTAACGAGTTCGACATGCGGCGCATGCTTATCGACGATCGCCTGTCGCGCAGCCAACAAGTCCGCTTTGGCATCACCCTTGTCGAGAGCAAAAACTACGTCGACATCAGCAAGAGCGCCGATAGCCTCGAGCGTAATGTGGCTCGGACTACCGGCGCCGATTCCGATGACGTCTACATCGACATATCCGCTGTATACAGGGCTCTCGGCCTGAGTGCGGGCGGCGTCGTTTCGACTAGTGATTGGTCGGATCTCCCTCGTAACCGAACTGTTCAGCCATCTCATCTGGAGACAGGCCAGCCATCGAACCCTGGAGGTTAGCCGAAGCGGCCTGCTTCAAGTAAATCTCGCAAGCGTTGGCCATGTACTTGGAGTCGTACACGTTCATCTCCAGAATCGGAGTCAAAGAGCCATCATCTTCCATGCGCGAAACCAAAAGGTGCGGCTTGTCCGAGTCCGTGGTCATGGAGCACTTAATCTTGACACCGTTGACATCCGTGAAAGTTGGCTTAATCATATTGTCATCCTCCTCCAAAACAGCGACCGGAAAATAAGTAGCGCTGTTGCGACCGCAAGCGCAAGAAAGTCGCTCGTTATAAACCATGTTAGCCAGATTCCGGGCGGCACCGCCGAGCACAAAAGCACATGGGGGTAATAGCGAGCTTCCTGCATGTTTGCGTGTCAGGTCGAGGACCCAATTGCCACTAGAGCTCGCAGATGCGTTAAAGTGATGAAGTAATTTTCCGGCCGCCGAGAATGTGTTTTCACGGCTGTTTTACCCGGAAGATGATTGCCCTAGTAGCTCAGTGGATAGAGCACGGCTCTCCTAAAGCCGGTGTCGGAGGTTCGATTCCTCTCTGGGGCACAAATACCCTCGTGACCTTTTACATATAGGGCGCGAGGGTTCTTTGTTTTTCTCACGACCGGCCACTACGCCCCCTCCTGAGAACGCATCACCCAGCAATTTCCAGAAACACTTGTGTTAGGCTTACCTAATCACGTGGCGTGTAGACTTCCGCCAGTACAAAACAGCCCAAGACTTGTTGAAGGACAGTGACAACTATGGCTGGCCTAGCTAAAGCAGCAGCACCGAAGCGTAAGCCCCGTAAGGCACACGAGGCAACAGTTACTGGACGTCGCCAGATTTCCCCAGACCTTGTTCGTTTGAGCATGAACTCGCCTGCATTTGTGGGCAAGGAGCTGGAGTTTACCGACCATTACATCAAGTTACTGTTTGTGCCAGAAGACGCTGATTACTCCTGGCCGTTCGATATTGCGCAAATTCGCGCCGAACAACCGCGAGATAAACTGCCAATCACCCGCACCTACACTCTGATTAATCTGGACTCCGAAACCGGCGACTTCGATGTCGACTTCGTCACCCACGGCGATTCCGGCCTGGCTGGACCTTGGGCACGCGTAGCCGAAATCGGAGACAAGCTCGGCTTCTTAGGGCCAGGTGGCGCATGGAGGCCTACGGCAGAATATGGACACTTTGTACTCGCCGGCGATGAGTCCGCAGCACCAGCTATCAGCGCCGGACTGAAGCACCTCCCAGCAGGCACGACCGCAACCGCATACATCGAAATCGAGTCCGAAGGTCGGAAGTTTGAGCTCCCAACCCGAGAGGGTGTGGAAGTCCATTGGGTCCTCCGCAACGGCGCAACCCACGGCACAGAGCTATCCCGCGCAGTGCGCGAGGCGGGCATTCCAGAAGGTAAGAAAACTAGCTGGTTCATCCACGGTGTCGCCGAGATGATCAAGGAATTGCGCCGCTTCCTCTTCGTCGAATCTGAGATCCCGAAGAAAGACGTTTCCATTTCTGGCTACTGGCGTATCGGTATGACCGAAGACCAGTGGCAGTCTTCTAAACGAGAATTCAACGCTGAGGTTGAGGCCGAGGAGGAAAGAGCCAGGGCCTGACGCTTGCTCGAACGTTAGCGCTCGCTACGCCTTTCAACAACGACGCGTTTTCCTGCCAACCAGTCGAATGGGTGCCAGCGGCAAACAGCAACCCAAATCATCAGGACACCAAAAAACAGTTCAACGTTTGGCTCAAAACCCGTAGGCAAGAAAATCAGCGACAATAGGTAACAATTACGTACCGCTGCCCGCCAACCTCTGTGCCAAGAATCGTCTCCTGATTCGAGCTCCGATGTTCCCTCTGGCTGAGCGACTTCGAACGGAGTTGCCCCAGAGTCTGCTTTCCGCGCTGGAACAACGTGTAGCAAAAATGCGCTTTTACCAAACGTCTGTTCACCGCGAGCCTCTGCAACCACGCGCACAAAGAAAAAGACAGCTGGGAATATGACACCATACAAAATCCTGAACTCTGGCGGACTCGGCAGCGCCCAGTTCGCCATGGCTGCTTCCCACGCAAGTTTGCCAAGTGCCACAATGATGGCAACAAAGATTCCTACAAGGAACGAATCCAGTATCCACGCGCCACTGCGCCGAGCGAACAAATCCGCATTACTCTTTACGGGGAATCGATTCGGGGTGCGCCGATACATGGGACACACGCTATCAAAACCACTTATGACTTCACAGACGAATTGCCTTTCCCTACCGCACCCGTTCTGCCACGATTAGAAGCATCCAGTATGCAAATCGAAAAGTTGACTGTATAGTTGCCGGTTGAATCAACCTATCTATTGGGTGTCAGCAACTACCTTGCCAATAACTCGGCAAGTTCCCCTATAGCTGGCACCCCCAGTGGTTTTTCAGGAGACGCCGCCCCAGAAAGCCGAGAATTAAACCACGCGACGCAGGCCCGAGAAGCCCAGAAAGTGAGATGGATGTGAATACGCGAACTCAGCTGTCAGCCGTACAGCACCCTAAACTCACTGCCGTCCGGCGCAAGAACCGCCGGCAGCTGGCGCTGGCCTGCTGCTTCCTCACCTTCGCAGCCACGGCCACCAGCTGCGCCAACAGCGAAAGCGAGGAGGTTGCCGCGACGCAAACCTCGTCGTCAAGCCAACTTACTACGGTGTCGACGACGAGTTCGCCGACAACGACGGGACCAAAGGTTCGAGAAGGCGGTACGCCGCGCATCGGGCAGCTGTGCCCGAACCAGACCGGGGAAATACGAATGAGCGCCAACGGCCAGAATCTTGAATGCGCACAAGTCGGCGAGCAGGAAGTGTGGACGGTGCTGCAGCAAACCCCCTCGAACCCGACATCGCAGCAAATGTGGATTTCCACTACTCCGACGACCACTGAGCCACTGCCTCAGGAACCTGAGCCGACGACTCCGAGCGAGAGCACAACGGAGACAAGTGAGACGGAGAGCTCGACGACCTCTGATACTTCCACGCCGCCCGATACTTCAACGACTCCGACAACCTCCGGCGAGCCGACAGAATCGGAATCGGAGCAGGAAGAGCAGCCAAGCGAAGATAATCATGGGCTCACCGGCCTGTTCCGCTAGGTTCGTCTCTGGCTGCGAGGTTCGTCGGCTCGGGACTTAGTTAGGTAAGGTGCGCTAGCTCGCCCTAAAAACCAAAATCCGCTGCAACAATACTGCGGGTTAAGTAGCAAAAAGTGTGTCTGACTTTCAG
>NZ_KV809163.1:0-32505 GCF_001812455.1 Corynebacterium sp. HMSC076C10 | reverse complement strand
ATTTCTCAGTCCAACTAATGGGGAGCAGTTCATTAGGTGCCGGGGCTTTTCTGCTGGAAAAGGCGAGCCTGGTTTGGGGTGACCAAAAGGCTAGCAATGTGACCCGTGACATGCGACGTTTGGGCAAAAGTGCAGGTTAAATTTTGCCGTTTTTTATTTCCAATTTCTTGGCTGAAGTGCGTCGATTTTCTATATTGTGACCGTTTTTCATCACCGGTACGGTTTTCGTGTGAGCACGGCAGTGGCCGCAAAGGAGAAGGCGAGAAGCCCTTTACCTTCAGCTCTGGGCATCGCGCCACACCATCTATCTACACTTCATTTTCTAAAGGATCATCATGGATAACCTGTGCAATATCTGCGAACTGATTTCCTCCTTGCCAGCACCGGCTCCGCTGCCGGTACCTGAGTTCAACGTGAACTTCCCGGAGGGCCCACTGGTTCAGGTCGACTCACTGTTCCCGAACTTCCACTCTCTGACTGAGGGCGGCAACCTGGGTCTGCAGAACGTCGGTGGCGATCAGGACAACGCTCTGCAGAACGTTGGCGGCAACCAGGGTCTCCAGAACGCTGGCGGCGACCAGCTGAACGGCGGCGACCAGATTGGCGGCGACAAGCTGGACAAGGGCGACAAGGTCGGCGGCGACCAGGTTAACGACAAGGGCCAGATTGGTGAGCGCCAGTCCGGTTTCCAGACCGGTGGCCAGGACCAGAGCCTGCAGAACGTCGGTGGCGACCAGGGGCTGCAGAACGGCGGCCAGGAGCAGGGTTTCCAGACCGGCGGTAAGAACGAGAACGGTCTCCAGACCGGCGGCCAGGAGCAGGGCATGCAGACCGGCGGTAAGAACCAGGGTGGCCTCCAGACTGGCGGCCAGGAGCAGGGTGCCCAGACCGGTGGCAACAACCAGGGTGGCCTGCTGGCCGAGGACGGTGCGGGTGACAACCTGCCAGTCGACCTGGACCTCACCGGTGCAAAGGCTATCTAAGACCGGCTAAGCAGATTTAGGCACTGCACTGCGCAGAAATTAGCTTGCGCGGCGTTTAGCGCGTAACAGCGCACGAGCGCCTTCTCACTCCTGTGGAGTGGGGAGGCGCTTTTTGCGTTTTTAGCTGGCGACGTTGGGTCGATCCGAGTTACTGACTGCGTTTATGACAAAAATGGCCCGAAAAATGGCTTGAAAGTGTCATAAACTCGCACAGTTTCACACTTGCAGCCCTCTATTCGGGCGCGATTTACATAACGTGATCTGTTGGAATGTCTTGAATCGGATCCACTTTTGTCTATTAACTGCGGATGGAGAGGGCTGGGGGTGGAGAGGCGATTATTTACGCAGCCGCAATTAACGCACAATTATGTGGCTTATTAAATGCGCCTAGGGGGTGTTTTTGCAAATGGCTCAGAGGTGTCATTATTGCGTTCGGAAAATTATTGGGGTGCATTTTCATTAGATGGGGGTGGGGTGTCGGCTGTGCCTTATCTCACAATTATAAGAATCGTGACATGGGAGACATTTCAACCCGAATTAATGGGTGGAAATTTATTGAAAAATCTTCATATCTGCAGGTAATGGAGGTTTATCTGGGCTGAATGGCTAGGCGTCGTAGAGGAAGGTGGAATGTTGGTATTTGTCCGTTGTCCATATGGCTACCCCTGAAAAAATATCCAAACAACAATTATCGGCATTGAAATAAAGGGAAATAGGGGTGTCAATTAAATGGCTCAACAAACATAAAATGTATTTGTTATATTCGGGGGCGGCCAACGCTATAAATGAGAATTAGAAGGCGATGTCAACTGGGCTACCTGTGATGGGGGCTGGAGACGCTTATGCGTGGTCATTGATTGTTCATTGAAGGCTGGAAAGGTAGCGAAAGGTGTATAACGCACTGAAATCGAAGGAAGGGGGAGGGCTCATGTTCGGTCGTTTTACAAACGAGAAGCGCTGGTTGGCGCTATTTAGCTTCATGGCTGTGCTCGCTCTTTTCTTCGCTAAATCTCCAATAATTGCGCATGCGCAGGATGCAGAAGACACTGGCGAAACCCTGACGATTCAGAAGATTCTGAGTGTTCCTGGAACCGTTAAGGGTGTTGAAGCCAATGGAAATGTCCGTGATTTTGGGCCACTCATTGCGGCATTTGACGAGGCTGCAACTCCATTTGGTAGCCACAAAATGGGTTACTGCATTGAGGCCAGCGTCGCCGGTGATCTTTATGACACCGGTCGTGTGCAGAACTTCAGTCAGTTCTCGCGCAGTACAGATACCAATAACAAGCTGCGGAACGACTTTGACCGATACCGGAAGCTCAACTGGATTGCGCACCACGGTTCTCCAGCTGTTGGTTTGGATGAACTGGGGAAGGCAGCTGGAGTTAAAGGACGTCTGAATGTGCTGGACGCCAATAACGCAACTCAGTTCGCTCTGTGGCACTTCTCCGATGACATTGACTTCTCCCAGGGCATTCACAACCCATCGACGAAGGCTGTCTACGACTACCTCACTGGTCCGGCTAACGTCGGTCAGGGCACTGTCGACGGTACGAACCGCACTGGCTACATTTTCAACAATGGTAAGAAACAAGACATCATTGTGATTGACAATGTCACTCCGTCTTCCGGTGAAGTTCCGGCAGAGCCGACGAAGCCAACCGAGCCGGAAAAGCCGACTGAGCCGGAGAAGCCGACTACTCCGACCACGCCTGCGGAGACCACGACTCCGTCCGAGTCGACCAAGCCGTCTGAGCCAGAAAAGCCGAAGACGCGTAAGCCGTCGATCTCCACGCAGGCTCGCCTGAACGGCAACAAGATTGTTGCGGGCGCTGTGGTTAAGGACATCGTGAAGTTCACCGACCTTGTTCCGGGTAAGAACTACCGCCTGGACGCCACCCTGGTGGACAAGATCAATGCTGATCGCATCCTGGGTACCGGCAGCGTCGAATTCACTCCGGAGACCTCTTCGGGTGAGCAGGCCGTCATGATTACCGTCTCCGATGATGTAGATGAGCCGGTATCCGCTGCTGTTGCATTTGAAAAGCTGACCTCGACAGAGGTCACCGCCGATGGCCAGGACAACACCGATGGTCAGCGGGTAGAAATCGCTACCCACGAGGACATCAACGACGCAGCTCAGACCGTTCACGGCGAAAAGCCGGAGCAGCCGTCGACCTCCGAAGAGACCCCGACGAGCGAAGAGACGACCGAGGAGACGACCGAAGAAACAACGGAGCCGTCGTCCAGCGAGACCGCTACTTCTGAGACCAGTGAGTCTGAGACTCCGACGACGTCGGAAAGCGAAGAGCAGCCGAGCTCTTCGACGACTACTCCTAACACCTCCGAGTCCACGAAGCCGGCCGCTCCGACGGAACCGACCGAGCCGACTGACAGCACTGAGTCGCAGACCACGGAGCCGAGCGAGCCGACTGAGACTACCGAACCGTCCAAGCCGAGCGAGCCCGCTGATACGCCGCTGGAGCCGGAGCTACGCACGGTAGCTGAGCTTCAGGGCAACCGCATTGAGGCTAATGCCAAGGTTGTCGACACCGTACATTTCGAGGGCCTGGTGCCTGGTAAGAACTACACCCTCTCCGGTGAACTTGTTAATAAGGCTGATGGCTCTGTGATTGGTCATGGCGAGGCGACGTTCAAGCCGACGTCGGCAAGCGGTACTGTGACTGTCACTCTTGAGGTGTCTGACTCTGTTCAGACTCCTGTTGCCGAGGCTGTCGTATTCGAGCACCTGACCTCTGATGAGGTCGACTCGACTGGTAAGGAAAGCGCTGGTCAGGTCAATGAGATCGCTGACCACGCAGATATCAACGACGCTAGCCAGACCGTGACCGGCGACGTTCCGGAGAAGCCGGAAGACACCCCGACTGAGGAAAGCGAAACTCCGTCCGAGGAGACGACCGCACCGGAGACCAGCTCGACTGAGCCGACCACGTCCACGGTTCCGGCAACGCCGAGCGACGATGAGCCGTCCGAGCAGCCGGAGACGACACAGCCGGAAGAGCCGTCTGAGACGACAACTCCGTCTACGTCCGAGTCCGAAAAGCCGAGCAAGCCGAGCAAGCCGACTAAGCCCGCTCA
Source organism: Corynebacterium sp. HMSC076C10 (assembly GCF_001812455.1). Lineage (NCBI taxonomy): Bacteria > Bacillati > Actinomycetota > Actinomycetes > Mycobacteriales > Corynebacteriaceae > Corynebacterium > Corynebacterium sp. HMSC076C10. The sequence goes on along the minus strand of NZ_KV809163.1, from coordinate 28,423 downwards.
GCCGAGCAAGCCGAGCAAGCCGACTAAGCCCGCTCAGCCGAGCAAGCCGAGCAAGCCGACTAAGCCTGCTCAGCCGGAAAAGCCGAGCAAGCCGAGCAAGCCCGCTCAGCCGAGCAAGCCGAGCAAGCCGACTAAGCCCGCTCAGCCGGAAAAGCCGAGCAAGCCGAACCACCCGAGCACCCCAGCTCAATCTGAGGACAACCCAGCTATCACGACTACTGCCGGTATTGCCGGCAAGGGTCTGGTTGAGAAGGGTGCTGTCGTCATCGACACCGTGCACTTCACTGGCCTGAAGCCGGGCACGAAGTACACGTTGACCGGTGAGCTGATGTGCAAGGAGACGGGCAAGTCCACTGGCGCTAGGAGCCGCCTGCACTTTGTGCCGACGGCATCCGCCGGCACGGTTGATGTTCCGATCATCATCACCGACGGCGACTGCGCTTCTCAGGTTGCCTTCGAGACTCTGACCGATGCCAATGGCAAGGAAGTTGCTGTCCACAAGGACATCAACTCTGCGGAGCAGACTGTCACGAACGGCAAGACCCCGGAGAACACGCCATCTGAGCATCCAAAGGATGAGGGCAAGCAGAACACGCCTAACGACGATTCCTCTGCACCTACCAGCGACTCTGCCACCCCGACCACTGTGATTAATCAGCACTCGGAGCAGAACAACACCAACGTCACCATCATCGGTGGCACTGGCCAGGATAAGCAGAAGAACCACGGAAAGCCGTTGGCTCCGAACTCGGAACGACGTGCAATTAGTTCGGTTCCGTCTGGCCCGACCGGTTTGGCTACTCACGCTCTGCCGACGGTAGCCACCAACTAAGGAGATTCCATGACTGATCAGTTTGGCTCGGACGAGACCGGCAAGGAACCTGGAAACACACCAGGCATCGAACCGGAAACCGAAACTGGCGCACTCGACCACGTTGATCCGTTTGACCAGGCCGAAGACCCGGCCGACAGCCAAGTCGAAGACCTGCAGGACGTGCCTTGGTGGAAGCAGCCAAGGGTGTATATCGCCGCTATCGCATTAATCGGCGTTATCGCTCTGCTGGTGATTGCCCAACTGCACCGCAATGATTCGGCGCTCGAAGGTGCGCAAGAGAATCTGCCCACTCCAGCACAGGGTTCTCGGGGAGCTGTGCACGAGATGGAGATGCTCATTGACGGTAAGTCGGCTCCGATTGATTTCGTTCAGCTGACTGATCAGGGATCTCTGATTCCTCCGACCGACGTTTCGCGCCTGGGCTGGTATTCCGCCTCCGCGATTCCCGGTGAGAAAGGTGCTGCTGGATCGTCCGTCATTACCGGCCACGTCAATGAGGTGGACCAGGGCGATGGTTACGCTGCACGTTTCGCTGACCTGAAGGCTGGTGACACTGTCACGGTGAAGGTAGATGGCGAAAGCCGAGACTTCACCGTCAGCAAGGATCCAATCCAGGTGGTCAAGGGCACCCAGATGCCCGAGGCTGTCAACGACGCAGTTGGTGAGAACCGCTTGGTCCTCATCACCTGCGGAGGCGAGTTCGTCGGCGGCACCTTGGGTTACGCCGACAACATCATCGTCGAGGCCACTCCAGTGCGCTAATCCAGTGCGCTAGATCAGAGCACTAGGGCGCTGGGGCTCAGCCTCAACTAGTTGACCAATTTCATTGGCTGTGGCTGTTGAACGCCGTCGAACAACGGCGGCGCCGGCAGTCGCAGAAAAACACAGAACAAATCTGCAGAAACCCTGCAGAAACACAGAAGATAAGGAAGTACCTATGAGCATGTTGAAGAAAATCGGTGTCTGGGGTGTGGGCGCACTCGTGCTTGCCGCTCCGGTTGCCACTGCCGCACAGGCAGTAGCTGCACCTGCAAACTCTGCTGACACTGCAGTTGTCGCTCCGGGCAAGGGTGGGTTCCTCCACTCGGGCAAGCTAGCCGTCAACCGCTACGTCTTCGAGCTTGAGCACCGCGATGGCAAGGACTACGTCAACATCACCTTCACCGGCGATCACAGCGCTGACGTGCAGATCATGCCGGATGGCATGACCCCTGAGGGCAAGAAGAAGGTCGATCAGATTGGTGACGTCCTCAAGCTCAACGGCTACAACGATGTTCACTACTGGGCGGTTCTCTAAACGCCTCTTGTGACGCCACAGCGCGCCCCGTGTCGCTTACTGCCTCTGTGCTTTACAGGTCCTAGCACAGGGTGGTGCACCGCGGGGCGTTTTGCTTCAAACGGTTTTTGCTTTCGCTTACCGACGATGCTGTGACAGCAAACACAAGAAGGTTGATAAGTCCTCATTTTCCCGGCGTGCTCTGCGGCGGTAATGGTTAGACATAGGAGCCATCGCTATAGGGCAATTGCCTACCCCCATTTTTGGGTGGGTTTGATTGTGTGGGGAATTGAGAGGGGTTTGGCCGCGATTGGAAAAAACCGCTGTGACCTCGATAAAAAGATATTAATCTCTTGCAATTCTTATGTTTGTGTAGGTTTCTCGGATGCTTGGTTTGGCGGTGTGTAACCGTCGGGTATCGATTGGAAGTGAAACGAGTTAAGTTATTTATAAGCGGTTCACTGAGCGCTATTAACTGAGCGAGCAATGGGCTTGAACTGCAATGTTTCAGCCAGTAAACGTTAAAGTTCATAACGCTTAGGCTTAAAAGGTTAGACAGACTGGTCTTTCCCTTAAGGAAAATCTCAGTTTTGGCAAGTCGGGGAACGTTGGTGTCGCCGTCTGGAGTGAATCGCGAGACGTATTGAAGCCTGTCGCTTCATTTTGGACTTCTGTAAAGGACCTGTTTTCGTGAATAAGTTCTCTCGTACCGCCCGCTCGGTAACCTTCGCTGCCATCGTCGGTCTGTCGATGGGCGTCTCCGCCCCGGCTGCAATCGCTCAGGACACTGCCGTCAACCAGGCTGCCGGCAACTCCCCTCTGGTAAATAAGGACGCCAAGGGCTCGCTCACCATTCATAAGTTCGGTAACCCGACCAGCGAAGGTCAGCCGTCTGGTACCGAAGCTGACGTCCAGGACGTTATTGCCAATGGTGGCGAGAAGCTCGCAGGTGTCGGCTTCACCGTTTACAAGATCAACAAGACTGCAGATGGCGCTACCCCCATCGATGTCACCACCAACGAGGGTCTGCTGGCTGCTTCGAAGCTGAAGGCTGGCGAGTTCGCTACTGGTACCCAGGCGACTCAGGCTCTGATTGACAACGGTACCCTGACGCAGGTCGCAACCGGCACGACCGACCAGGACGGCAAGTGGAACGTTGGCACGCAGCTGCCTCTCGGTGCTTACCTGGTTGTTGAGACCGGCCCGAAGGAAGGCTATGACCCGGCTGTTCCGTTCATCGCCTTCGTTCCGATGACCAGCAACGGCAAGGTAGGCGACGAGACTCAGGGCACCACCTGGAACTACGACGTTCACGCATTCCCGAAGAACTACAAGGACGAAGAGCCGACCAAGACCGTCAAGGACAAGGACCAGAACGCCGGCGACGAAAACCTGGTCTACACCGTGACCGGTACTGCTCGCCAGCTGAAGCCGAACACGGAGCGTACCCAGTTCCAGATCACTGACGAGATTGACCCGAAGCTGGAAATCACCAAGGTTGACGTCAAGATTGTCAAGGGCGATGGTACGGAGCAGGTTCTGTCCGAAGGCAACGACAAGGACGGCAAGTTCTTCGAGGGCAACAAGGTCGATGTTGACCTGAATAAGGAAACTGCTAAGTCGCTTAGTGCCGGTGACAAGGTGGTCGTTACCATCACCACCAAGCTGAAGGCTGAATTCGCGAAGGACACCGACATCGCGCCGAACACCGGTTTGGTCTTCCAGAACAACCCGGACGGTTCCGAGAACAGCACTCCGAAGAAGACTCCAGAGGTCAAGACCTACTGGGGTGGCCTGCAGTTCAAGAAGGTCGATGGCGACCGCAACGGCCTGGATGGTGCCGAGTTCCAGATTGTCCGCCAGGCTGCTGGCCAGAAGTGCTCCGACATTGACACCACCAAGAAGGACTCCTGGACTCCGGTGAACGGTCAGCAGGGTGGCGAGGTTAAGACCACCTTCGTCTCTGGTCAGGACGGTATCGTCAAGATCACGGGTCTTCACGTCAACGACTTCGAAGACAATGCTGAGGTTGTCCAGGGCGAACAGTCCCACTACTGCCTGATTGAGACCAAGGCTCCGAAGGGTAAGGAGCTGCTGCCGGAGGCACTCGAGTTCAAGCTGGTTGCTACCTCGACTGACCCGGAGCGCGTCTACCAGCTGGCTTCCGTCCAGGTCGGCGCTAACCCAGGCGAGGTTGTTAACTCCGACGACCCCACCCCGAACCTGCCGATGACCGGTGGTGCCGGTGTCGGCATCCTGGCTGCTATCGGTGCAGCTATCGTCGCAGCTGGTGCATGGTTCGCCCGCCGCGGTTCCAAGAACTAAATCCGAGTAAAGGCTCGGTCACTGGAGCGCTTTAGCTCCAGTGTTGAGGGAATAGCGTGCGTTCAACAGCGCACGCCATTCCTGTAGTTTGCGCATCACTGAAATTACTGTTGCGGCCTTTCGATGTGCTCTTTTTCAACAGCAGGCATCCCCATGCCTGTGAGAAAGAGAAAGGCCACATCCCTTTTTGATTGACTTCTTGGGAGTTCCTCCGTGGGTAAACACTCTGCGTCGACTCTGACGCGGGACGCATCAGCTGAGCGGCCTGAACAGCCTGATCAGGCGAAAAAGAACAGCATGGTTCTCCCCGCAATTCTGGTGATTGTGGGCTTGCTTGTGATGCTGTACCCGGTTGTCTCCACGGCATTGAACAACTACGGCACCTCTAAGGCGGCCAAGGAGTTCGCCAAGCTGGAAAAGTCCGTACCCCAAGAAGTTAAAGATGAACAGTGGGAACGCGCTCATTCTTACAATGAGCGCCACACCACCGGCCCGATTCTGGACCCGTGGCTTAACGAAATTAATGACCACAACCCCGAGTACGCCGCTTATCTCGACCAGCTAAACGCTACCGACGTGATGGCGCGTCTAATCTTCCCAGAGATTAAGGCCGACCTGCCGATCTACCACGGCACTAGCGATGAGGTGCTCGCCAAGGGGCTCGGACACCTATACGGATCCGATCTTCCAGTCGGCGGTGCTGGAACCCACTCCATCATTACCGGTCATACCGGACTTACTAACGTAACGCTCTTCGATAACCTGCGGAAAGCAAAAGAGGGAGACGCCTTCTATATTCAGGTCGCAGGTCACAAGCTGAAGTACGAGATTGATCAAATCAAGGTCGTACTTCCGCATGAGACCGACGATCTTCGTCCCATTGAAGGCCAGGACTACATCACCCTCATCACTTGCACCCCTTACGGAATCAACACGCATCGTCTGCTAGTGCGTGGGCACCAAGTGCCGATGGATCCGTCGGAAAGCAATGTCTTCGACCAAACGCACGGAGCTGGATGGCAGTGGTGGATGTACGCCCTGCTCGTAGCGGTGTTTGTGCTTGGCACAGGCTTTGCGTGGTGGCTCTGGCGCCAACGCCTCGACGCCGACGAAGAGCTTGACGACGACGCCGAGAACGCGGACGTCGAGACTGCTGATGGCGACGCAGACAGCGATGAACTCGCTGACGGCAGCGAATCAGCGTCCGAGGATAATAACAACACTTCGTGGTGGGAAAACGACAATGAATAAATATTTGACATCCACCTGGAACCGGATAGCTGCGTTCTTAGCTGCCTGCGCTCTGGTTGCAGTGATGGGTGCAATCGGCGCGAATGACGCCAACGCGGCCAGGATTGTTGGACGCGTGGACGCTCCGGGCGTTTCAGCAACGAGCGGCACTGACATTGTGCGAATTACCTTGAGCCCAGGAAACCCGGACGATGATAATTCGTCGGCATCGGGCTCTATTTCTGGCGTGACCATTCATCTGGAACGTCTCAAGGGAATCTCGCCGGCGAGCCAGCAGGACCGCGAGAAGGTGGAAAACGCCACCGCAGCTGAGCTTGCCGAGTGGCCGAAAGACCTCCACTTCAGCCAGGTCACTGACGAAAACGGCTCTGTTAAATTCAGTGACCTGCCGGAGGGTATTTACCTTGTGACCTCGACGGCTCCGAACGACAGTTACCGGGAGATTAACCCCTTCTTGGTATCGGTGCCGTTCTACGGTGCGGGCTATGACTCCACGCCGGTAGAGGGCGTCATTGTGGCGAAGTCGCATAAGCCGGGGGAGACACCACCACCGTCGACACCTCCAACGACTCCGCCGAAGACCCCTCCGACGACGCCCCCGGGAACTCCACCGACGACGCCGGGCACATCGACTCCGCCGAAGACCCCGCCAACGACGCCGACAACACCGGGTGAACCGGGAACCTCGACGACCCCGTCGACTACCTCCACGCCACCTGATGAGCCGGGGACCTCGACACCTTCGGACTCTTCTGGATCCTCGTCGAGCTCCGGAAGCAGCGGAAGTTCCGGCTCGCTGGCGCTTACCGGTGTACAGGTGGCAGGGCTGGTAGCTCTCGCCGCAGCCCTGATTGGTGGAGGATTCGTCATTATCGCTGCTAGCAAGAAGAACTCAGAAAGTGGGAAGAACTAATGTTTTCGACAACATTCCGCTTGCCGGATTCAATGCGAACTACGCTTCGCATGTTCTTGGCTGCTTTGCTAGCGGTAGCTCTCGTTGTCAGCGGTCAGGCTTTTGCTCCCACCGTGCCGCAGGCGCAGGCGCAGACGGAGGTCATTCCGACCACCCCGCCGAAGTATGAGTTTAAGAAGATTAAGACACGACCGTATCCAGGAAATCCTGAATTCGAGTTCACCATTGATAGTGACGCGACGATTGACAGCCTCCAGTTCAGTGTTGGCGGTTCAGATTGGCTCCAGGGGTATAGCCTGGCAATTAATGGGAAGACAGTCACGCCACAGTTTGATAGAAGTAGTCCGACTCGACGAGCACCACTTGAGATTGTGCATCAGGGGCTGAACCAAACGGTCAAAGCGGGCGATAAAATTGTCTTGACACCCGATTTCACTGCCCAGACAGCAACGGGCAGCGTATCTCTGACTCTTCGCGGCACTACCGCAGGTTCGACTGAGCCCACCGATCCAAGTGAGCCAACAGACCCGTCAACTGACCCGACGGAAGCTACCGATCCTACTGACCCGACCGAGCCAACAGATCCGACTGAGCCCACCGAGCCGGAGGATTCGGAGCCGGAGCCAGGAACGGTGACACCTGCGGATCCAACCCTTGTCGACCCCGCGACTGCACCGGAGTGCGTGGAGAAGGCGTACATCAATATCCCGGACACCAAGGGTGTTGATTACTACCTCAACGCAGAGAAGAAGCCGGCTGGCCCCCACGTCTACGAGCAGAACAAGCCGGGTACAGTCAAGGTCACTGCGGTGGCACAGCCAGGGTTTAAGCTCGCTCCGAACGCACGCACTGAGTGGACTTTCAACCTGAGCGGTGAGGTAAAAGACTGCTCAGATTCTCCCGAAGACCCCAAACCACCGGCTGTCGAAGGGCGTCACTTTGATGCCATCGGCCACGAGTTTGCAGTTAAAGCTGACCCAGTAGATCCGAAGAAGCCCAATGCCTTTACGGCTAAGGTGACTGAGGAATCTCACATGAAGTACGCAACCGTGCGTATCGAGACTGACGCGACCTTCTTGGACCCGCAGAAGTACAATCTCACCCTGGATCAGATCGAGCCAGGTGTCACCTTGCAGAAGCGCAACGTCAATATTGGCAATGGCTTCATCACTATGGACGTCGTGCCGGTAAAGAATGGCAAGCCGGTTGACTCTGCCGTTGTGCCGAAGGATGCGGTATTCACCTTCACTAATAATCTCTCGCAGAACAAGAATTTGAAGGTCACTCTGGATGTCTACGGAGAGAAAAAGGACGAGCAAAAACCACCGGAGATTATTTCGCCACCAGATGGAGCTAAGTGGGTGCATGGGCGAGTCCCTAACCCGCCGATGCCACAGCGTTGTGGCCTGCGCATTGCCGTAGTAGCAGACCTTTCGACATCGCTCCGTTACGCAGATACTGATGGTTTCGAAGCATCTAAAAAGGCCGCGAATGCATTTATCGATTCCCTGCAGGGCACCCCAGCCGAGCTCGGCATCTATAACTTCGCAAGTGGCGGTCCGGCTAATCAGGCTGGAACGACACACGGTCAGAACCCACCATATATTTCAATGCTGTCGGAGCAGGGCGTCCAGCGAGCAAAGGACGTAGTTAAGAACTGGAGCTATAACGCAAATAACAGTGCTACGAACTGGGAAGCGGGCCTGAAGCAGGTCAAGGATAACGACTACGACGTGGTGTACTTCATCACTGATGGTATGCCCACGACCTCCTCGACAATCAAGAGCAAGGGCATCGGTGGTGAATTCGTTCAGGCTAGTGCTCTCAACGACGCAATCAAAGCATCCAACGAACTCAAAGCTGCCGGTACCCGTGTTGTGCCGCTCATGGTCGACCTGACTCTTGGCGGGCGAAGCAGCCAACGCCCCGTTGTAACGAATGATCTGGTGCTCAAAGACGCCAAGCGCATTGCCTGGACAGCAGATCCGGGACAAAGTCCAGGTTTGTACTACAAAATTCGAAGTGACCACCCGAAGGCTAGCCACGCCAATTACATCGGCACCGACATCTTGGTGAACCTGAAAATGGCGTACGACGCGGCCGGCAGCCAGACCCTGCAGGTGTATGAGCGTCTACCCAATGGGAGGCAAGAGACGGTCACTCTCAATCAATCGAGGTGGACCTACGGTACGCGTGATGTCAAGACCATGGGCGAGGATATCTCGGGCACTGATGACACGGTGAGGGTGTCTAACTACAGCAAGCTTGCCGAACAGATGAAAACAATCGCCCAAGACGTAACCACACGATGCAACGGTGTAGTGAAGGTCAAGAAGAGGATTGTCGATGAAAACGGCAAGGTTCTCGAAGACGGTGCCCCTGGTTGGGAGTTCACACTGTCCGCAAATAACAATGTCATCGGTTCTGGTAATGGCCCGCTGGTTCATCAGTCGATGAAGGTAACCTCCGGTTCTGAATCCGACAAGGGTACTGCATCGTGGAACATTGAAAGCGAGCGTGAGCAGTCGCTGGTTCTGACTGAAACACAGAAGCAGGGCTTCACTTTGTTCCGCCGCGGTGACACCTTGGATTCCACCGGTGACTTCAACGCCGTATGTACTCAAACCCGCGACGGGAAAACCTCACCTCTCAAGGTGGAAAATGTGGGCGAGTTCGGTTTCCGCGTAAAGATGTCGGAATCCAATAAGGTCCTGTCTTCCGTCTCCTGTGTCGTCGATAACTACGAAGCGCCGGACACCAAGCCGGGCAAGCTGACCTTGGAAAAGGCGGAGTACGTCGATGGTGAGGGAGTCAAGATTCTACCGGGACTTGGTGGTGCAACCTTCGATATCTACCCCTCGGCTGGTGGGCAGCCGGATTACAGTGGAGGACCGGTCTACACCATCACGCCTGCTCAGAAGTCAATTGAAATCACTGAAACTGGCACTTTCTACCTTGTAGAAACGATGGCACCGGCAGGACTTAGCCTGCTGCCAGAGCCAGTAGCTTTTGAAATCTCAATTGACCAGGAGACCAAGGAGTACACCGTCTCAGTGGTAGGTGGCAGCAGCCCGCTTATCAAGGCCGAAGGCTCCGGCGAACTCATGATCATGCAGGTGACCGACACCAAGACCGGTAAGCTGCCAAAGACCGGCGGAAACGGAGTTCTTCTCTGGACACTGTTTGGTGCGGTAGTCGCAAGCTGCGGTTGGTTCTGGACTCGCCGCCAGCAGTCCTAATAACAAGAATGGGTTCTGTGCAGTCGCCTGCACAGAACCCATTGGGCAGCACAAAGAACAAGACTCGCGTCCCACCCATCAGGAAGCCCTACGCAAACAAAGCCCTTTTACCAGGGTGAGTTAGCGGTGATATAGGAACCAAGCTGCTGCCCGTTCCCATCGATGATGTTCCAGGTAGTCGATACAACGCCGACAGCGCCTTTTTCCGGAACCCATACAGGGCCACCGGAATCGCCTCGTTGAGCGTGTACGTTCTGAACCTGTAGAGCGTTGTCCTCGATTTGGTATGCCTCGCGATCAGCGGCTAAACCGCAGGAAACTCTCCCCGTAGTGTTTCCGTATATGCAGACTGTCTCGCCAGTTTGAACATCTGTGGGGGATAGAGTCGAATCGCCTGAATACGAATTCTCACCGGCAGTAGCGGGGTCATCAAGCGAGACAACTCCAATGTCGTTTCCTGTATCTAGTGAATGGTCATAGGTGGGAGACGGTTGGAATACTCCAATTTTCTGAAAGGTCCCATCCGTCACTGTGTCTCCGTCTTGTCCACAATGACCTGCAGTGTAGATTTGCGAATTGGTTTTGTCGACATAGCCGGCTGTACAGACACTAGCCTGTGGTCCATTAGCGTGAACGATGACAACTGGATCGCCTTGGTTGATGGTGGCCGCGTAGGCCGGTAGTCCGGTTGTAGCGGTGATAACGGCAGTGACAGTGAAAATCCATGAAGGTCTATTCATGGGGAAATCTGCTCCTCAGTGAGTTGGTCGGTGGCGGCCCAAAAACTGGTTGTGGCGTTTTCAGGTCGCGCATTGAAAAGCATTTCCTCAGGCTGTGGTTCCTAGAGGGCGAATACGAACGCGCAAAGTAAGCGTCCAATCATCCCAAAGATGCGTAAAAACAAAGCTAATCTCGTCGAAAAAGATGGAACGTATGCGTGTCGGGCAGTTCATATACCCGTTTCGTATCGCGAATATAAGGAAATATATAAACCTATCAGTTAAGACAGAACCTACGCTCAAGTGATCAATCATGTGCGGTAGCGTTCTAAAAATGGGGTAGAAGAAAGGCCAACGCCCATTGGGGAGTGGGGCTAAACAGCTGCAGAGTTGCCGCTGGCGCTGTCGCCGTCGTCAAGCGCGGCAACCAAATCGCGGTGCGCACGAGTTTCGATCGTGGTCGGCATTAACACACCGCTTAAACGTGGAATCTCGCTGTAAGTTGCCACTCGTTATACAAAGTTGTCGAATTTGTTAGCAAACGGCTGGCACGTGGGGTTCGTTCGTGATGTCAGAACGGGAAATGAGAGGTCATATCCTGCCGCCAAGCAGGGATAATCTAGAAATTACAGCGCTCTCCGTGATGGCGGGGAAGAAAAGCACATCAAGTCTGTAATCCAGTTTTCTAAAAGACTTTCATAACGAAATCCCTGCTGGAGGGGCTCTCTCGCAGTCATGTACTCCTAGCCGCACTGCAGATTGCCTGTGGCGGCTATAGCATCGGCATTGTCCAGACATTTCGTCTACAACACTGAGAACAGGAACGGCACATCATGGCTGACAATGCAAAGAACACTGCTAAGAACACCCCGGCAACTCAGGCTGGCTCGGACTCCGCGAATAAGGGAACCGGCCACGGCCACACTTCTATCGACGACAGCGTCGTCTCCAAGATTGCCGGTATCGCTACCCGCGAGGTCTCCGGTGTCTATGACCTTGGCGGCGGCATGGATCGCTTCGCTGGCTCCGTCCGTGAGTTTGTTTCCGGCGGCAGCGCCAACGTATCCCAGGGAATTGCTGTTGAGGTCGGCGAGCGCCAGGCTGCAGTCGACGTCACCATCATTGCCGAGTACGGCGTTGCCATCCATGAACTGGCTGAGGCTATCCGTCAGAACGTCATTAGCTCCGTTGAGCGTATGACCGGCCTCGAGGTCACTGAAGTCAATGTCGATGTTTCCGATGTTCACACCGACTACCAGACCCCGCAGGAGCGCGAAGAAGAGGCCGCTAAGCAGCGCGAAGAGCAGCGCAAGGCCATCGCGGCTGCTAACGAGCCCAAGGAACAGCCACGCGTCCAGTAGTTGACAACTATTGCGCGTCGGAGCAGGGCAGGATGGGTAGTTAGGCCCGTATAAAGGGGAATTTCATGTTCGATAATTACACAAAGACCTTCGCGACGATTGCCGTTGTCCTGTGCTTCGCCGCAATGATTGGTGGTTTCACGGGTTTTCTTGCGGTTATTGCCTTCGGAGTTCTGGCCGGTGCAGCCGGTGCGGTACTCGATGGCAAAATCGATGCGCCCGAACTCAACCGTAAGTTCAACCGAGGAGGCCGCCGACGGTGACTATCCACGTTCCAGCAACGCGTGGCACCACCGTCGTAAGCGAAAAGGCAATCCGCCGCATCGTAGAGATGGCCGTGCGCGCGGTTCCCGGCACCCTCGACCAATCCCGTGTGCTAGGGCGCGACTATCCAATTGTCTCTATCGATAGTGCGATTGCCCCTAGTTCTGCCACGACCAATGCCGTTAGTGCAGTTCGAGTCGCAGTTCGCGCCGTTGCATCATGGCCGGCGCCGACAGCGGAAATTGCGGTGCGCATTCGTTCCAGCGTCGCAACTTGGCTCACGGACATGGCCGGTCTTGAAAATGTCACCGTCGATGTTGACATCGACAGCGTCGAACCCGGGCACGTGCGTGTCACCAGAGAGGACTTGGCGCACTTTTCGGATCACCCGCAGCTGACACCTGTCCGGGTGAATCAGCAGGCAGTAGCCGCCCCACAGGTGCGGTGGGTCCCAGAAGTGCAGTCCATCGCTGTACCGACGCCGCAGCCGGTACGCAATATTTCAGTACCGCAGCCTCAGCCAGTGCGCAGCATTACTCCGGTGGCACCGCAGCCGGTACGCAGCATTACTCCGCCGCGTCCAGAACGAGTACGCAGTGTCCCAGCGCCTGCTCCACAATCGGTGCGCTTCATCACGCCGCCGAAGCCGCAACCAGCTGTGGCTATTAAGGCACCGAAGCCGCAACCAGCCCGACGCATTGTTGCACCACCGCCGCTGCCAGTGACTCGCACCTCGGCGCCGAAGCCGGTACAGGTGCGTCGCACACCAACTCCACGGCCAATACAGCTGCGAAAAGTCGCAGCACCAAAGCCGACGTCCTTGGTGCAGGTGAGTGTCCCTCGGCAACCAAAGCTGCGTCCGGTACGAGTGCCGTCGCCACGCACAATTAGCGTTAAGGCGCCACGACCAGCGCTATTGCGGCCGGTTAAAGTGCCGCGTCCAACCCGGTTGAAACAAGTTCGCGCACCGCGACAGGAGCAGCTGCGCCCGGTATCCGTGCCACAACCACGTACCGTGGTGGTAAGCACGCCAGAGCCGCGCCCACTGAAAAAGATTGAGGTGACACCCTATGACGCCGACTGAGATGTCATCGGCCGCGGTGGTCTCGGACGAGTCAGTAGAAACTCGCCAGGGACGTGACCCGCGTCAATCACCAAAGATCCGCGGGCTGGGAGTTTTCGCCGGTCTGTTGATGATTGCAGCGGCCATAGTCGCAGGTAGAGAAGCAATCATTAGCGCCAATAGCTCAGGTGACACCTCATGGTTACAACCGGTATTCGACTGGTTCAGCAACCCACAGGGCTCAGCCGCGTCATGGGTGTTGCTCCTCGTCGGAATCCTCGCTGCAATCTATGGGCTGGGACAGCTCATAGCGGTGTTTCTTCCCGCCCCGCGCCGGTATGTACGCGTCGATGACGATGGCAACCTGCCAGTTTGGATGCATAAGTCTGACTACCAAGAAATCCAGAATGGCGCGGCACTGGCTTCCGGAACTCACGGCGGATACGAAGGTGATGACAAGTGAAAACATCAGTAAGCGTATTCGACCGAATTGTGTTGTTCCTCTTCTCAGCGCTGTTACTACTGGTAGCAACATGGGCAATTGCTAGCTACTTCGATGTCGCTCCTGCACAGTGGCTTCACGACACCGGGCGGATGGAATCCTGGGAAAAAATACCTGAGCAAAGCTGGTATGTTCCCGTCCTCGGTGTAATCACAGCGATTCTAGCGGTGGTCGGCTGCAGCTTGGTGGTCGCTAATCTGCGATCGCACCGGTTCAGCACGGTTTCCGCATCAGAATCACAGGAAAAGTTAGGAGAGATTTCGCTGCCGGTCGCCGATGTTGCCGATGCGGTGTGCACCGATTTAGAGCGCAACGCCCACATCAACCAGGCGGATTCACGGGTCTACCGGGATAATGGAATACCCACCTTGGAAGTGACTGTGGCAATGCCACCGCAGGCGAGCCTCCCCGCTGTTGTAGCTGCCCTGAAAAACGCGGAGCGTGAAATGCGTGATGCCCTCGGCCATGCGGATATCGCCTCGACCTACAAAATCGAACTGGACCGTTAGTTAGCCTCGCGGGAGAGACAACCTACAACGGCTAGCTACGTCCCCTGGCCGGAGCGGGTCTAAACAGCTGCAGAGTCGCCGCTGGCACTGTCGCCGTCGTCAAGCGCAGCAACCAAATCGCGGCGCGCACGGGCGACACGGGAGCGAATAGTGCCCACGCGACAACCTGCGATTTCCGCGGCTTCCGCGTAGGAGTAACCCAGCACCTGCGTCAGAATGAGTGCCTCGCGGCGTTCCTCCGGCAGCTGCTCCAGCAGCACGCGAGCGTCAGCGAGCTCTGACCACGACTCGCTGGTCGTAAACTGCTCGGCAGCATTTTCCACTTCCACCGCAGACTTCTTCGGGCGCGCCGAATCATGGCGGACCGAATCCACCCACACGCGCCGGGCCAGCGACAACAGCCAGGTGCGGGCAGAAGAACGCGCCGCAAAGCGGGGAAGTGCCCCCATGACACGCAGATACGTCTCCTGCGTTAAATCATCCGCAGCATCAACGCCGCCCAGATGTGCGACCAGACGCCACACGTCCTTCTGCGTCAGCCGCACAAACTCCGTCAGCGCAGCCTGATCACCGCGACCGGCTTTCAGCGCCAGCTGCGTGATGTATTCGTCATTAGAGACGAGGCGTGCAGGAGTCATGGCAATAGCTTAGCAACTTAAAACCTAAAGATAATTCGCCTGGCTGCACGTGGCCTCACCTGCAAAAAGCAGGAGGCGACGCAGCCAGGCGAACTAGGGGCTGAAATGCTAGAAGCGGATGGCGTCGATGGGCTTGACGCGGACGGCAATAGTGGCCGGGATGATACCTGCCAGTGCGCCCACAAATGTCGCGACCAGCACGCCGATCACAGCGGCCGTGACGGGGTAGGCCACGGCGCCGGTCTCCAGCGGCAACGCCAGCATCTTATCCAGCGGCAACTGTTTGACCGTGATGATCGAGGCAATCACGCCAACCACACCCGCCACCGTCGTGGCGACAATCGACTCCAGGAACACAGAGATAAAAATCCTGCCTGCCGACGCGCCCATTGCGCGACGAATACCAATCTCACGGACGCGGTGGCCAATGGTGACAATCGAGACCGTGAGCAGCCCCAATGCGCCAAGCGCAATCACAATGCCACCGATAATGCCCAGCGCAGTGGTGATGGTGTTATTCATCTCCTGGGAAATCTGCGTGTCCTTCTCCGACAGGGAGGTATTCACCTTCCAGCTGGGGCCGAGCTCCGCCTGGAAAATGTTGTGCAGCGCCTTCTGGTTCTCCTTCGCGGACTCTTCAGGCGTTGCGACGAGAAGTTGCGGCTCACCCACCTGTCCCTCGTAGCCGGCGTTGAGGAAGGAGTCATAGTGCGTGACAATGCTCGGGGCGTCCCACGAACCCAGGGACTTATACACTCCCACCACGGTGAAGGTAGTGTTGCCGGTTTCCTTCAACCTGAAGGTTGGGTGGTCGGCTAGTGCTGGGTTGCCCAGACTTTCGTAGAACTGGTCGTTGACCACTACGGGGTTCATTAAGCGCTGGCCATCGGCATCTTCCAAACGGCGTCCCTGCACGATGGTGCGGGCGTAGATATCGAACCAGCCCGGGTCAGCGGCGATCAGCTCGGGAGTACCTGGCGAAAAACACTCGTAATCATCTGGAGCGCAGTCATCCATATTTTGCTCGGGAGTCGCTGGCTGCATTCGAACTCGCGACCACAAGTTGGCGTGAGTGGTCTCCACCAGGCGGTGGGTGGCAGCGGAAAAGGCGTCGTTGATAGACCCGTCTGGGTTGATGACGCTCAAATCGTCCGGGCCGTTTCCGCCGGTGCCCTCGCCGCCGAAGCTTCCAAAGCTATCGGCCATTGTGCCGGCGCTGCCGTCACCGCTGAAGCCACCGTCGCCGAAGTTACCGCCTTCCTCGGAATCGGAATTACCCGCTCCGGCCGTCAACGTGACCGTTCCGGCGACACCCGTGCTCTGTGCGGTGACCGCATCCTGAGAGCTGGTGAGAATATTGCCAAGTGCGATAACCGTAGTCATCGCCCACACTGCGGCGGCCACACTGACCAGCGACAGCATGATGCGGCCACGGTTAATGCGCAGCTCATGCCACGCTTCCAGCAGAGCGCCGAGATAAGGCGTTGCTGCATAGAGGAAGGAAGGCCGTGACTTCGATTCGGTTTCATTATTCGTCGTCATCAGCAACCTCCTCGGAGCCGTGCATGACGTTGGCAGCAGATAGCAGGACGGAGTCGGCGTGCAACTGACCGTCGCGAAGCTCAAGCACCCGATCGCCGCGCTCGGCGACCTCTAAATCGTGCGTAATCAGAATCAACGCGGCGTTGTTTTCCGCCGCGACTTCTTCGAGCAGATCCATAACGATTTTCCCGGTGTCGACATCGAGCGCACCGGTGGGCTCATCGGCAAGAATGAGCTGCGGTTGGCGCACGAGCGCGCGGGCAATAGCCACACGCTGCTGTTCACCACCGGAAAGCTGGGAAGGCGTGGCCTCTAGGCGATCGCCCAGGCCGACGCGCTCCAGCATCGCGGCGGCGAGCTCGGTGCGATTCCAGAACTTCTCACCCCGGTCGTACATCAGCGGAACCTCGACGTTTTCCAGCGTGGTGCGGGAGGGGAAGAGGTTGAACTGCTGGAAGATGAATCCCAAATTATCGCCCCGGAGAGCAGCGCGTTTCCTGTCCGACAAGGTGGAAATATCAGTGCCGTCGAACGTGTACGTGCCGAAATCTGGCAAATCGAGCATGCCAATGATGTTCAGCAGCGTTGACTTACCCGAACCGGACTGGCCGACAATGCTGAGGTGCTCACCGCGGGGCACGTCGAGGTCGATGCCTTTCAAAATAGGCAGCTCCTCGCCGTTGGGGAGCGTCACTGTTCGAGTGACTGCGGTCAAACTAAGCATGGCGCGGGCCTACTTTTCAGAGCCAGCGTCATCGCCGGACTCATCGAAGCCGGTGTCACTGCCATCACCAGCGCCGGTGCCGGTGCCGTCGCCGGCGGAATCGTCCTTGTAGGAAGGCACGTACTCCAAAACCTGCTGACCTTCCTTCAGGCCGCGCTTGATCTCAATGAAAGTGCCATCGTTGGCGCCCAGTTCAACCTTGATTTTGGTGGGCTTGCCGCCATCCTTAGCTGGAGCGTAGACGACACCTTCGCGGAAGCGTCCCTCCACGGCGGTCACCGGCAGTGCCGGGACCTCCGAGGTGGTGCCACTGCCAAGAATCAGCGTGGCAGGAACACCTTCGTAGACGGTCTGATCTGCGGGAATGTCACAGCGCAGCTGCGGGCCGCCCGAGGAATTCCCAGCAGCGGCGGCACCCATGCCAGCACCATCTCCGGCGCCAGTGTTCTGCGAGCCCGCGCTACTTCCAGTGACAGTCTTCACCGAATCACACAAAAACGGTGCCGGGCCATCGGTGATAGCGAGGCGGCCATTGTTAATCGAGTCTCCCAGCGTGTACAGCTGGCTCGGCTTAATAGGTGCGACGGCGTGGAAGCTGTTCGGCGAAATCGTGCCAATCTCCTGGCCGATCTCAACCGTCTGGCCGATGACGATATCCCACTGCACAGTGCCAGAAGCCTTAGCGGTGATGTTTCCCCAGGTCACGGTAGTTTCGGGTGCGGCGGCTGCGGCGCCTTCTTCATCGGAATCCGCGCCGCCGGAGGTGCTGGCAGTCTCAGATACCGAGGTCTTCTTCACCTGAAGCAGGTTTTGCCCCTCTACGGCGTTGCCGCCGCTGTTGACATAGGCGTCAGTGATTTCACCGGAAGCGTTGGCGCGGATCACGGTGGGCTCGTCCGGGACGATGGTGGCAGACAGCTTCTGCGTGTTATTGATCCGCTGAGGGGATAGCTCCGTGGTGGGCTGGGAGAAATCACCGGTTGCTTGCGCATAGTCCTCGTCGTTAGCGGGGAAGAATGCGATCTTGAGAAGCGCAACGGTCGCCAGCAACGCCAGCGTGTACTTGAAGACTGTGAGCGCTTTCGCGCCCCTCCCTTGTTTTTTCATGTCTGCAGAAGTATCCGATCAGAATCCAAATTGACAGCGTGGTACGCGTGAAATCCTACCCTTAACCCCCGTGGGCAGTGGTAGTGCTGGCTATACCTTTTATTCAGTGCTGATAGGTATTGCATGAAAGCGCGGTAAGTGCTTTTCGACGGCCATCGCGTGTGGTTTTCGCGGAGGGAATTTTGCCCTTTTTGGGTCGATTTTTGTGGCTGATACAGCGAACCTAATCGGACTAATAATTAAGTCCACATATCAATCGCGGGAGACTGATAGGAAAAATATGAAACTTCGTGTAGGGTGGAAAACGTCAGGGCATGTTGTGACTGCCATCTAGCCCCTGTCTTTAGGAGGAAATCCCCATGTCCAATCTCTATGAAGGTTCCAATGGTCCGACCACTCGCCTCAACGGTGCGCCGGTTCCTACAGAGCAGCACTCGCTAACCAATGGCCCACAGGGAGGTATTAACCTCCACGACATCCATCTGCTGGAAAAGCTCGCGCACTTCAACCGCGAGCGCATTCCGGAGCGCGTTGTTCACGCTAAGGGTGCAGGTGCTTTCGGTGAACTGACCATCACCGAGGATGTCTCCAAGTACACCAAGGCTGCAGTATTCCAGCCGAACACGGTCACGCCGATGCTGGCGCGATTCTCCACTGTCGCAGGTGAGCAGGGCTCCCCGGATGGCTGGCGTGACGTGCGCGGCTTTGCACTGAAGTTCTACACCGAAGAGGGCAACCTCGACATCGTGGGCAACAACACGCCAGTGTTCTTCATCCGCGATGGCATTAAGTTCCCGGACTTCATCCACTCTCAGAAGCGCCTGCCGGACACAGGTTTGCGCGACGCCAATATGCAGTGGGATTTCTGGACTGCCTCTCCGGAGTCCGCTCACCAGGTCACTTACTTGATGGGTGACCGCGGTATTCCGAAGGACTTCCGTCATATGGACGGCTTCGGTTCTCACACCTATCAGTGGATTAACGCTGAAGGGGAGCGTTTCTGGGTTAAGTACCACTTTAAGACTCGCCAGGGCTGGGAGTTCCTGACGGATGATGAGGCCGCCGAGCTGGTTGGCGAAAACACCGACCACGCTCGCCAGGATCTCTTCGAGGCGATTGAGCGCGGCGACTACCCAACCTGGGACGTCAAGGTGCAGATCATGCCTTACGACGAGGCCGCCAGCTACAAGGTGAACCCGTTCGACCTGACCAAGACCTGGTCTCAGAAGGACTACCCCCTGATTCCGGTCGGCCACTTCACCCTGAACCGCAACCCGGGCAACTTCTTTGCTGAGGTTGAGCAGGCCGCTTTCGCACCGTCGAATACGGTCCCGGGTGTCGGCTTCTCGCCGGACAAGATGCTGCTGGCGCGTGTGTTCTCCTACGCTGATGCGCACCGCTACCGCCTTGGTGTCAACAGCGATCAGCTGCCGGTGAACCAGTCTCGCTGCCCAGTGAATTCCTTCTCGCAGGATGGTGCGGCCACGTACTACTACTCGGATCCGAAGCTGCCGGTTCACGGCTCCAACGCCACCGCTCGCGGTCCGGAGGCTGATACCGCGGCTGCAGCTAAGGCTGCTGGCTGCCCAGTGCACTCCGGTCACGCGGGCCAGGTCGATGCTGGTGCCTTTGGCCAGTGGGAGAGTGTGGGCGAAGAGTTCTATGCTGGCGCCTACGTGCAGCACCCTGAGGATGATGACTTCTCGCAGCCAGGCGACCTTGTTCGCAACGTGATGGACGATGCCGAGCGCGATCGCTTGGCAGACAACATCGTCGGTGCCATGCAGGGTGTTTCTCCAGAGGTGGAGCAGCGTGTCTACCAGTACTGGACCAACGTTGATTCCTGGCTCGGTGCCGAGGTGGAAAAGCGCTTCAAGGCAACGAAGTAAAGCAACCGCGTAGGGCTGTGCAGTAAAACCGCAGAGTAGAGCTGCGCAGTCACGCGGTAGGTCACAGTAAATAGAAAAGCGTTAGCCCTGCAGATGGTTTGACCATCTGCAGGGCTAACGCTTTATTTAAAACTTCTGTCTGTGCATGGCAGCCACGGCTTTGTGGTTGCCTGCACGCCGGCCCGGTTTGGGCGGCTAAGGAACAACCCTAAGTGTGAGTTGTTTTAGGCACCGATGCCCGGCAGGCTCGGGGAGCCGTTGAAAAGCGACTTCGGAGCAGCTGCAGCCTCGTCAGCCTCTTCGGCCTCTTCGGCGGACTCGGACACCTCTCGGCCCTGTTCGGCAGCGTCGGAGACACTATCAGCCTCAACGCCGGAGACGTGGGTGGAGTTGTCATTGTGGGTGGACTGATCGTTCGTGATGTTGATGTCCATGAAGTCGCGGCCGAACGGAGCGTTCCAGTCACCGGTTTCCAGGAGGGTCAGGTCACCATCGATGGTCGGGTTAATCTCGAAGGTGACGTTGACGGTCGGGCCGGAAGGCATTGCTTCCAGAACCTCAACGATAGGAGTGACGTCCATTTTTGGTGTTCCTTTTAGACAGTAACGAAATGAAGAATATCGGTTTTAACTGAACAATAAACCGCAGTCTTTTTTAGAGACTGGCGGTTTATTGTGTCAAGGATTGGCGGAGCTATTGTCCTGCCATGAAGCCCAGGAGCTTACTTGGCGCCGATGCCAGAGATGCTCGGGTTCAGGAAGTCGAACTTACGCTGGTCGGACTTGTCGACGGTGGTCTCCGGGTTCAGGAAGTCGGAAACCTCGACGTCGTGGGAGTCGTGGGTGGAGTGGTCGTCGGTGACGGAGATGTCCAGGAAGTCGTTACCGAACGGCAGGTTCAGGTCGCCACCGACGTTAGCGAAGTTGACGTCGTTGCCAGCCAGCTGCTCGAAAGCCGGCAGCGGGCTCTCGACGGTGACGGCCGGAAGGGCTTCGAGGATGGTTGCGATATCTTCTGCGGAGCAGGACATGAGAAAATCCTTAGGTTCTCGGGGGTAAAGATTTTGAGTCGCTCTTGGCGAACTCACAGAAATTAAGTTAACCGATGGGGCAAGGGGCTGCAATGAAAAAGTAAGTGCTTCGGCCCGCTTCTGGTCGGTTGTGTCCCCTGAATCTCGCTCAAATTCGCCTAAAAATATTGGAAAGAGGGCGGTTTTGAGTCGGTCGGGACGACTCCGGCCTCTGCCTGAATATCGGATGACAAGAGTGTTGTTTTCTTAAAATTTACCGGAATTGCATTGATTGTTTTGTTCTTGGTGTCACAAAGGTGCAGGCAAACGGCGAATTCATCAAAAATGATAACTAAGGGGTCCCTAAGTAAGGAAAACCAAAGCTTAGTTAACGGCAAAAACTGCCGCTCAATTTGGGGGCATAAATGGGGTTAACAAGCGGCCTATAACCCATGAGAGGTACATCACATTGTGGGAGGCTAAAAGTGTGGGGAAATATACCCCCTTTTGGGTAGGCCGGGTGGCCTAAAGGGGGTGTCGGAGCGCGCTGAGGGGTCGCTGTGAAACTGGCCGCTAACGGTGTGTTCAGGACGTTTCCCGCGCCACTAGCTACCGCTCCGGGACGTAGTCCTCAGCGGAGCCGTCACGGGCACCCAGGACCGCGCGTCCAAGTACTTCGGAGGCGACGGTAGCGACGACCAGAACAGCAACAATGGCCAGAATGGCCGTGAGGGTTTTGCCCCACGTCAGGACTCCCTGGTCGGCCTCTAAGACCAAGTTGGCAATCACCAGCGCGGGGATGCCCACCATGATTCCGGCCGAAAGCTGGTTCAACCGGCTCAGGGCATCTTTAGAGCGCCACATGGCCACACCCGCCAGAAGCAGGTACAAAGATCCGCCAATGACCAGCACGGCAAACAAGATAGTTACAAGGATTGAAGCGATACTCATATTGCGATTCGTCCTTAATCGGTCTTAGCGGCGGCCACGGGAAATAACTCGGGCCAGGCCCACGGTCGACAGAATGCCAAGCAAGCCCGCCAGCATTGCAATATCGAAAGTAATGGCCGTAGTTCGCAGCATGGCAGTTGTGAGGAACACTCCCACCATGGGGTAGAAGGCGGCGTCGGAAAGCACTGCCCGTGAGACATTGCCCTTGACCCGGAAGATCAGCACGACGCCCACAAGCAGCGCCACTGAACACAGAGCAATGCCAATGCCGCTAATTACCTGTACTGCGGTGGGATCGATCAATGTGTCATTCATGAGCGTGCTCCTTTGTCTTCGCCATTGGAGGCAATGCCATCCGGCAGCGGCAGACCATGTTCGACCTCGGCAGCAACGCCGACGACGGCATCCGGGTCAATGAACTGGTCTGCGTTGTATTCCTCGAAGACGAACGCCTTCGGGCGGGGGACATCGCGGAGGCTGGGAACGAGGTGCTCCTCCATGTCGTAGAGGGAGTCGTACAGTGAGTCCAGGTCGGCACCGAAGATTGCGTGGATGATGAACAACCGCCCCGCATCGGTCTCACGGGCACCACAGACCAGCGTGCCCGGGGTCATGGTGATGGACTCGGCAAAGAGAGTGACCTCAAGGTCAGACTTCACACGCAGCGGCAGTCCAATGAGCACCGGCTGCTGCTTCTGGTTCGGGCGCAGAGTATCGAGCACCACGTCCGTCGCAGCCACAACAACCTGCCAGACCAGCCAGAGGGAATAGCGGATAACATGCAGAAACTTCATCAGTAAATACCTCCGATGGCGTTTTCAACTCCGCCGAGAGTCGCCTCGCGGTAGCCATCAATATTCAGCAGCGCATCAGCCGCGCCGGTGGTCGCCCAAGTGACGGCGCCGGCCGCGACGAACATGGCCACAGAAACAATTGCCAGCATGGCGGACGGCGCAACCAGCGTTCCCGGAACTCGAACAGAATCATCCACGCCCTGCATCGGTCGGCCCCAGAAGACCGCGCGCCACAGGCGAATCATGGCCAGCAGCGAGCCCAGCGAGGCAACGATGATTGCGGTGATCGCAACGATCGAGCGGGCATCGCCAGTGGCGGCAGAGGCAAAGACAATGCCCACCTTGCCCCACACGCCGGAAAACGGTGGGAAGCCCACAATGGAGAAGCTCATTGCCGCCATCACCCAGGCGACCGCCTGGTCGCGGCGAGCAAGCCCAGAAAGCCTGGAGAGCGTACCCGTACCGTAGGTCTCTTCCACTGCGCCGGAGCCCAGAATGAGGGCGCCGACAGTCACCATGTGGTGGATTGCGTAGAAAATACCCGCAGCCAGCGCCGCCTTGGCGCCGCCCCCGTCGTTAGCATCCGTGAAGGCGAGCACAATCAGAATGAACGGCATACCCGTGACCATCTGGTAGGCCAGCACCTCACGCATGGTGTTCTCCGCGAGACCAGCAAACGCGCCGACCAGCATCGAGATCGCCATGATGATAATGATCGGCCAGTGCCAGGAGGGATTCATGCCCACAATCACGACGTAAATGCGGAAGAGCATGTACACCGCAACCTTCGTATGCACCGCAGAGAACAGTGCCATCACCGCAGGGCTTGTCGACGGGTACGTCCTCGGCAGCCATGTGTGCGCCGGAACCAAACCAGCCTTCACACACAGCGCAATGATGACAATGCCGAGTGCGACCACACCCGTGCCGCCAGGGCCGCCCTCACTGGCCATGTCCGCCAGCATTGCGATGTTCACATTGCCCGCCGAGCCGTAAATCAGCGCGACACCAATCAGCAGCACCGTGGAGGTCAAGAGGTTGACCAGCACGAAGCTACGACCAGCAGCCAGGCGGTGCCAGGTACCGGTGACCGCAATTAGGCCGTAGGAGGGCAGCAGCATGACCTCCATGAACACGAAGAAGTTGAACAAATCGGCAGTCAGGAAAGCACCCGACATACCGGACAACATCATCAGCGTCAGGGAGGGGAAGAACCGCGAAGTGTTTTCACCCGCGACGTGGGCGAACCAGTTACCGATGGCAACCACAGCTGCGGCCACACCCAGCATCAGCATGGAGAACGTGTCCGCCAAGAAAGGAATCGAGATACCACCGGGGAACGCGCCCACACCGTGGCCGACCGGGCCGTTGTCAGCGACGTAGAACATCACCCAAAACGCAGCCAGCGACGACAGTGCCGGAACGGCGATGCCCATCGTCGCGCGCATCCACAGCTTCGGCAGGATGGCTGTGACTGCCGACAAAATCAGCGGCAGTGCCGCAAACAGTGGCAGCAGTGAAGACAGAGTTGAAGGGGACATTGCAGAGGTCATTGCAGAGGCTTCTACCATTTCTCGTCACCGCCGTACGGGGTCTCGCGCGGGAACTTATCCGGAGCCGGAGAGACCCCTGGGGTGCCGGTGACTGTGGAGTCCGAGTCAGCCGGAATGTGCTTACCCGCACGACGACCAGCGGTCGACAGCTGTCGCATAGCCTCGCGGTCCTCATGGATACGAGTGTCGTCATCGCGGCCCAAACCAGACAGAGCCAGCATGAACGCGGTGACGGCCATGGTAATCACGATGGCTGTCAGCACGAATGCCTGCGGCAGTGGGTCAGCCATCTGCTCGGCAGCGCCCGCGCCCGCAGTGGTCTCGTTGCCCAGCAGCGGCTCGCCGCGCCAGGCGCCGACACCCGTGGACAGAATAATCAGGTTGGCGGCATGGGAAATCAGAGTCATACCGATGATGGTGCGCAGCATGCCGCGCTGAAGCACCAGGTACGTGCCACCGCCTGCGAGGACGGCAGCCATGATGGCGATAATCACTTCTTAGCCTCCTCAACGGTGGCATGAGCTGGGGCCGGGGCGGGAGCGCTCTCCGCTTCTGAGGCGAACACGCCCATCTCCGGCGGCACCCGCAAGCTCGAGCGGTCTGAGTAGAGATCCTGCATCACATCGTCCGACCCGGTCACACCAGGACGGTTCGGGCCGCCCAGGAGATTCAGCGCGGTTGCCACAATGCCGATGACGGCCAGGTACACGCCGACGTCGAAAAGCAATGCCGTGGTGAGGTGCTGACCCAGGAACTCGCCGTACAACGGTGCCAAGAACGACCCCTTGGCGAAACCGATGAAGCCCGTGCCGATAGCCGTGATGACACCCGCAGCACTGAGCACCACCGGGATCTTCTCGCCAAAGACCAGCTCGTCGCGGTCCTTGGACAGGTAAATCAGCATGACGGCAGCGGCACCAATCAGCGCCGCGTTGAAGCCGCCGCCCGGAGCGGTACCGCCACGGTAGAGAACCACAGCGGACAGGGCGAACAGAACCGGCGACAGCCAGCGGACCAGCCAGCGCATCATGATGGAATTCAGAGCGGGCTCCGCAAGCGGGGAAGGCTGATCGAGCAGGTGCGGGAAGCGAGGCATCGACGTGACAACCGCCGCCATCGCGACACCCGCCATACCGAGAACCGCCAGCTCACCCATCGTATCGAAAGCACGGAACTCAACCAGGATCACGTTGACAATGTTGGTCTCGCCCGTGACCTTCTCAGTGTTATCGATGTACCACTGCGCGACCTCAGGCATCTGACGACGGCCAGTGAGGAACCACACCGCGCCGAACGTAGCCAAGCCCACGGCAACCGCCACAACCGCCGCGGAAGCACGGCGGTTCTTCGAGGTCTCAGAGAACGCACGCGGCTGGAAGCGCAGCACCAGCATCATCAACACGACAGTCAGGATTTCCACCATGAACTGCGTCAATGCCACATCCGGTGCGCCCAGCAGGAGAATCTGCAGCGTGACACCAACACCGGTGACACTCAGCAGTACGGCAGCCTGCAGGCGGTTCTTCGCCCGAAGCGTGGCCCACACGCCAATCACGACAACAACCAGCGGAATCAGATCAGTCAGGTGATCGATGCCGTCGATCTTCGGCAGCACCGGAGCGCCCCCGACACCCGGAGCGATCGCAATAACCAGGGCGTACACCGCGAGCAAACCAAGTAGCGGCAACAGGTGACGCGATGGCTGATGCGAACGCGCCATCTTGCCCATTGCGCGCCCCACACGCTGCGAGACGCTCAGCGACGCGTTGATCGCCTCCACGCCAGTGAACGGGAAGAGCTTGCGGTCGGCCATAACGTCGTTGACGCGGGCACGAGTGAAGATGAAGCCCACGCCGACAGCCAGCACAATCACAGAGATAATCAGCGGCACATTCACGCCGTGCCACAGGCTCAAGTGCGATTCCTGAGTCGTGCCAGCCGGAAGCTGACCGACCGTATCGGCCACGCGGTCCAGCGGACGATTCAAGATAGCGCCGGCAGCGAAGGCCGCAGGCAGGCTCAGTAGGCCAGGGATGGCAGCCGGCAGCCACAGCGAAATTGGAGCCTCAGTGATGTGGTCAACGTTGCGCGGACCATCCACAAACGCACCGAACACCAAACGTGCCGAGTATGCGAAAGTACCAATCGCACCAATCGCCGCCACCGTCAGCAGAATGACGACACCGGTGTTGCTGAGCGGCGCACCTTCGAATGCGGTCAGCATGCCCTCCTTCGACATGAAGCCGAAGAACGGCGGAATTGCCGCCATCGATGCCGCACCGAAAATCATCGAGCCAAAGCTCCACGGCATCTGCTTCCACAGCGGACCCAAGCGACGAATGTCGCGCGTGCCCGCCTGATGGTCAACCACGCCAGCCATCATGAACAGCGAAGACTTAAACATCGCGTGCGCAATGGTGTGCACAACTGCAGCCATAATGGCGAACTTCGTGCCCACACCAATCGTGGCGACAATCCAACCCAACTGCGAGACTGTCGAGTACGCAATCAGCTTCTTCAAGTCAGTCTGCTGCAGCGCAAAGTAGGCCGTGGCAACAGCCGTCCACATACCCATGACAATCAGCAGCAACTGCCACACGCGCACGTCCGCGAAGACCGTGGAAAAACGCATCAGCAGGTAAACGCCCGCCTTGACGACGGCCGCAGCGTGCAAGAAAGCCGAGACGGGAGTTGCTGCCGCCATGGCCTCTGGAAGCCAGGCGTGGAAAGGGAACTGAGCTGCCTTCGTGAAAGCACCCAGGGCCACCAGCGCGGCAATGAGGCTGCGCGCTGCCGGGTTGGCCTCCCACTCAGGCGAAGCCAAAACCTCGGTGAGGTTCGTGGAACCGGTTAGCCACACAGCACCGCCGAGGGCGGCCAGAAGCAGCAAGCCACCGGTAAAGGTCAGCAGGAGTGTGCGCAACGAGCCCAGCTCGCCCGACGAGCCCGATCTTGCAATGAGCAGGAACGACGCCATCGAGACCAGCTCCCACCCGATGAAGAGGAGCATGATGTCGTCGGCAAGCACGAGGAGCAAAACCGCCAGCATGAACGCCGTCATCAGGACGTAGAAGCTCATCGCGGATTTCTTCGGAGGCAAATACGCGGTGGAGTAGATGAAGACTATCGAGCCCACCAACAGCGCCAAGAAACTGAACACCATGGAGAGGGGATCGAGCTTCAGCGCAAACGCCGCGTTCAGCTCCGGGGACCAAACGCGGGACCAGGTGAAGGTGGTGCCGTCGAGGATATCGCCCGTTACACGCGAAAGCTGGACCACCGACGCGAGAAAAAACGCGACGATGGGCCAGCCTGCGTGACGACCAAGGAGCTTCACAAACAGCGGGGTCAGCGCCAGGGCAACCGCGACCAACAGCGGGACCGAAAGGAGGGTCAGGCTGTTGGTGGAGGTTTGGGCAGCTTGGGCTGCTTGGGCTGCTTGGGTGGCTTGGACTGCTTGAGCTGCGAGCGTTGTTGCGTGCTCGGCGGAGCTGCTTGCTTGGGCGGTAATCGTTGCCGGGGCAGAAAGAACGGAATCTAAAGAATTCAATGTTGCCGATACGCCGCCGGACGCAAACTCAGAAGCCAATGTCTGGTCTGGTGGTGCGGTCGCCGACGGCGGACTGGCTGTAAAGGAGCTGGCTGATGCCAGAGCTGCTGCCAGGTGCGTCACTTGGGGGCTACTTTCACATTGCTGTTAAAAAGGTTCGTACTTCTACAGACTAACAGCCACGAAATTGCTCCACGCGGGGTGAAAGGGGCATTTGGGGGAGCGGGGAAAGGCTCTGTGAATCCAGTAGTGAAAATACATAGGAACGAGTGATGAACGGGGCGTCGGTGGGAGTTACTGACTGCGTTTATGTCTGGTGACGTTGGATTGATCCGAGTTACTGACTAGGTTTATGACAAAAATGGCCCGAAAAATGGCTGGTAGGGTCAGGCGGTCATTGCATCATGGA
>NZ_KV809162.1:0-2211 GCF_001812455.1 Corynebacterium sp. HMSC076C10 | reverse complement strand
TTCACACATAAAGCGAACCCCCAGGTCACAATGCTTTTCTAGGGCACTTTCGAGCTAAGAGAAGACCATAACCGTAGAGTTTCACTTAAAGCTGTTCGGCAATGCATTCGTTCACCGGCCGCTCACGCACACTAACGAACTATCTCAGCAGAATGACGTGGCCCGAAAGCCTCGTCGTAAAGCGAGATGGAGCGAAACCACCCCAATAGAAAGCTCCAGTGAGGAAAAGCTGGACTAGGGAACTAAAGTCGAACCGTGACTACATCAACGAAGACCGATGCTCGGACCGTCCATCCGGTCGATGAGTATCCAGGCCATGTGAAACTGCTTGTACTCGGCTTTCAACATGTGCTCGCCGCGTATGCAGGCGCGGTGGCAGTCCCGCTTTTCGTGGGCTGGGCACTTGTGGATGCCGGGCGTATGTCCCCATCCGATATTCCGCACCTAATTGCCGCGGACTTGTTTGTTGCCGGCATCGCCACCATCGTGCAGTCGGTGGGCATTTGGCGATTTGGCGTGCGGCTACCACTGATTCAGGGCTGTACCTTCTCTGCCGCCATTCCGATGGTCACTATCGGATCGCAATACGGCGTGCCCGCAATCTACGGTTCGGTGATTGCATCGGGCATTTTCATGATGCTCTTTGCACCGCTTTTTGCATCGCTTCTACGTCTATTTCCGCCGTTGGTCACCGGCACGGTGCTATTGATTATCGGTACGACGCTTATGCCAGTCGCAGCTGACTGGGTTGGTGGCGGTGCTGAAGTCAAGGACACTCCTGATTTCGGCACGCCCCAAAACTTGGCAGTAGCTGTGTTTGTGTTGGTCTTGATTCTCAGTATTGAGCGTTGGGCACCGGAATGGCTCGCCCGAATCGCCGTTCTAGTGGGCATGATTTCTGGGTTGCTGCTGTGCATTCCATTGGGAATGGTGGATTGGTCTGGGACTAAGGACTCACCAATCTTTGGGTTGACACATCCGTTCTACTTCGGCATGCCTGAGTTTGTCTTCTCGGCTGTATTTGCCATGTGCATTGTTTCGCTTGTGACTATGGTCGAGGCGACTGGAGATGTGCTTGCGATCGGTGAGATTACCGAGACCGAGATTGATAATCGCCGTATTGCCGACACACTGCGTGCCGACGGTGCTGCGACCGTGATCGGCGGTATTTTCAATACCTTCCAATACACGGCGTTTGCCCAGAACATCGGCGTCCTGTCCATCACGGGCGTACGATCCCGGTGGGTTACCGCAGCTGCAGGCGGAATGCTGCTGATTCTGGGCCTGATTCCAAAGACGGCCGCTCTCGTTGCTGCTATCCCAGCTCCAGTTTTGGGAGGTGCCGGTATCGCCTTGTTCGGCATGGTCGCAGCATCCGGCGTCCGCACCCTATCCAAGGTTAAGTTCACTGAATCCAACGTGATCGTAGTTGGGATTCCGTTGGCACTGGCATTGCTTCCTGCTGTATCGCCCGAACTATTCTCCGGACTGCCGGCGTGGGCACAAACGTTTATGGCCTCAGGAATCTGCGTAGGTTCCGTCGCAGCAATCATCTTGAACCTTTTGTTCAACACCGCCGACCGTGCACCGCACACAGTTACTCCGAGCGCTCACGACACCTTCCGCGGAGGTATCAACTCTGAAGATAAGGACCACGACGGCTACGGCGACGTCCCACCAGCTAAGCCGAGCAGCAATAGCTAACTTCGGTACTTTGATCAGCGCGGCTCGATAGCTCAATCCCAGACCGCGCTGGCGTGACTAAATACAACACATTCCCGTATGGGCGCAGGAAATACCTCGCCCATACGGGATTTCCTTTTGGCGCGATCGAGGACGGCGCCGCGTTGTCTCGTAGGTAGGGCTTAAGAATCAGGACGAATTCCAAATAAGCGTATGGATCCCTATTTGGACAGCTTGGCAATAAAGCCCCATTGAAGCGCGGTATCTGCATGTCGGGATGAGTGGCGGTGGTAATCACAGAAGTGCAATAACTGAATCGGACATGCCAACAAGCTCAGTGCCAGAATTCGAGGAGCCTCCGACCGGTGTACTGCGCATCGGACCCTTCTAAGTACCCGCAATTAAGCCAAATCGGTAGCTACCCCGAGATATAAGCTGCGACATTTGTCGATTAAATGTTGTTTACCCGTAGGTACAAAAGTGGGCCGCAGCAGCCCAACCCCACACGGGAACTGGCTACCACGACCC
>NZ_KV809161.1:0-2770 GCF_001812455.1 Corynebacterium sp. HMSC076C10 | reverse complement strand
GTGGTGATGCATTCACCGCCTGACCCTACCGGCCGGTTTTTGTCATAAACTTAGTCAGTTTCACATTTGCAGCCCGCAGCAGCGTCCGATCCACACCCAACCGACACCCCAAACACCCCAAACACCCCAGCCGTCACACCCTTTCCGCGCAGTCGCGCCCAATCCACACCCCAAATACCCCAAACACCCAACCCACACCCGAAAACCGGCCACGATACCCCGCAAACCCCCACGCAACCCGATCCAAACCCTCCACACAACCCCCGCAAGCTACGTTTTGGTAACCCACTATGTAATTACGAATGCGACTCAAGTAAATTGAGTCAATAATAGTTACGTGCATATAGTTGCCTAGTTTTTGGAGGTTGCCGACCATGGCACTGGTTGTGCAGAAGTACGGTGGTTCATCCCTGGAGAGCGCCGAACGCATTCGTCGTGTTGCAGAACGAATTGTGGAAACCAAAAAGCAGGGCAATGACGTCGTGGTTGTCTGCTCGGCAATGGGCGACACCACCGATGAGCTTCTGGACCTCGCTGAGCAGGTCAACCCGGTCCCGCCGGGACGCGAGATGGACATGCTCCTGACCGCCGGTGAGCGTATTTCTAATGCGCTGGTCGCTATGGCAATCGCAAGCCTCGGCGCATCGGCCCGTTCTTTTACCGGTTCGCAGGCCGGCGTAATTACTACGGAGCGCCACGGTAACGCCCGCATTGTCGAGGTCACTCCGGGCCGTGTCCGCGAGGCTCTCGACGAGGGCCACATCTGCCTGGTTGCCGGTTTCCAGGGTGTGAACCGCGAGACCAAGGACGTCACTACGCTGGGCCGTGGTGGCTCGGATACCACTGCGGTCGCTCTCGCGGCAGCTCTGGAGGCAGACGTCTGCGAGATTTACTCCGACGTGGATGGCGTGTACACGGCGGATCCGCGCATTGTGCCGGACGCACAGCGTTTGGACAACATTTCCTTCGAGGAGATGCTGGAGATGGCTGCGGTTGGCGCGAAGATTTTGCAACTGCGAAGTGTCGAATACGCCCGCGCGTTTAATGTTCCGTTGCGTGTGCGTTCGTCGTATAGCAATGAACTTGGCACCCTTGTTGATGGATCGATGGAGGATATCCCTATGGAAGAAGCAGTGTTGACCGGTGTGGCGCATGACCGCTCCGAGGCGAAGGTGACCGTGCTGGGCATTCCGGATGATCCGGGCCAGGCGGCGAAGATGTTCCGTGCTGTTGCGGATGCGGAGATCAACATCGATATGGTGCTGCAGAACGTCTCTACCATCGCGGATAACCGCACTGACATTACTTTCACCTGCCCGCGCGAGGACGCTCCGAAGGCGATGGCGTTGCTGAAGAAGCTGCAGGCTGACAATGACTGGAATGACGTGCTTTACGACGATCACGTGGGCAAGGTCTCCTTGGTCGGTGCTGGCATGAAGTCCCACCCGGGCGTGACTGCGACGTTCTGTGAGGCGCTCGCTGATGAGGGTGTGAATATCGACCTGATTTCCACTTCTGAGATTCGTATCTCGGTGCTGGTTAATGACCAGGATGTCGATAAGTCTGTGAAGGCTCTGCACGACGCTTTCAATCTCGGTGGCGACACCGAGGCTGTTGTTTACGCTGGTACGGGACGTTAAGGAGTTCTAATGACCACGATTGCTGTTGTTGGTGCCACTGGCCAGGTTGGTCGTGTGATGCGCACCCTGTTGGCGGAGCGTAATTTCCCGGCCGATAAGGTTCGTTTCTTCGCTTCTGCTCGTAGTGCGGGCAAGGAGTTGGAGTTCCGCGGCGAGAAGATTGTTGTCGAGGATGTCGCGGCTACTTCGGATGAGGATCTGAAGGGCATTGATGTCGCGGTGTTCTCCGCTGGCGGCACGCTGTCGAAGGAGCAGGCTCCGCGTTTTGCGGCTGCTGGCGCTGTTGTTGTTGATAACTCGTCGGCGTGGCGTAAGGATCCGGAGGTCCCGCTGGTGGTCTCCGAGGTCAACCCGGATGCTTTGCAGGACATCCCGAAGGGCATTGTCGCTAATCCGAATTGCACCACCATGGCCGCGATGCCGGTTCTCAAGCCGCTTCACGACGAGGCCGGGTTGCAGCGTCTGCGTGTGTCCTCCTACCAGGCCGTCTCGGGTTCGGGCCTTGCTGGCGTGAATACTCTGGCTGGCCAGGTGCGCGAGAACATCGACAACCTGGAGAAGCTGACCACTGATGGTTCGGCTCTGGTTGCGGAGGACTTTGGTCCGTATGTCGCACCGATTGCTTTCAACGCGCTGCCGGTGGCTGGAAACTTTGTTGATGACGGTTCACTGGAGACCGATGAGGAGCAGAAGCTCCGCAATGAGTCCCGCAAGATTCTGTCTATCCCTGAGCTGGCTGTTGCTGGTACTTGTGTGCGTGTTCCGGTGTTCACTGGCCACACGCTGGTGATTCACGCTGAGTTTGAGAATGCGCTGTCCGTGGAGAAGGCAACCGAGCTGCTGGAGTCCGCGCCGGGCGTGAAGGTCGTTGACGTTCCGAATCCGCTTGCCGCCGCTGGTGTGGATGAGTCCCTGGTGGGTCGTATCCGTGTCGATCAGTCGGTTCCGGAGGGGCGTGGCCTGGTGCTGGTTGTCTCTGGCGACAATCTGCGTAAGGGCGCTGCTCTGAATACCATCCAGATTGCGGAGTTGTTGGTCGCTGACCAGTAGTTGAGCGCAGTACTTAAAAGCGCAAAAAGTTAAGCCTCGGCACTTAGTGAACTGGTCCCCGAAAGTTGGACTGGTTTAAC
>NZ_KV809160.1:0-209 GCF_001812455.1 Corynebacterium sp. HMSC076C10 | reverse complement strand
GTGGCATGCGGACACACTTTTCTTTACTTAACCCAAGACAAAAACAGACAGAAAATAATCCAAGCCCTAGGAAAGTCGGAGAAGCGTGTCTGGGCGGTGCGTCGCCGGTGGGCACCTTTCGCTACTTACCCCAGTGCGAGTTACTGACTGCGTTTATGGCTGATGGCGTTGGGTGGATGCGAGTTACTGACTGCGTTTATGTCAAAAAT
>NZ_KV809159.1:0-303 GCF_001812455.1 Corynebacterium sp. HMSC076C10 | reverse complement strand
AATCAGTGCCGCGGCCCGCAGCGCTGGGCTTGCGATACTCCGGATCCTCCTGCTTTTCCAGGCTGGCCTCATCAGTGAGTTCAATGACCTCTGGCACAGCCCCGACGCTGGAGAGCATCTCGCGGAACATGTCTGCCTCAGTTGGAAACTCAGCTTGGAGCAGAACCCACTTTTCTGGGTGTGCAACCAGGTGATCGCCCAGTGCACTCGAGCCTCCGAGCAGCGCAAACATACGCGTACGCAGCGGCACCTGCTCGCGCATGGCTTCATCGAGACCAACCTGCTCTGCCTCAGCAGCAACAT
>NZ_KV809158.1:42701-83745 GCF_001812455.1 Corynebacterium sp. HMSC076C10 | reverse complement strand
ATAAACTCACACAGTTTCACATTTGCAGCCCATGATTTTTCGGGGTTGTCAGTTTTGCTACTTAACCCACTCTATGGTCGGGGGGATTTTTGCTCTTGCGGGCGTGACTCGATTCTCCACTGAGGAGGGGAGATTCAGCATTTTTGGAGGTCATCTCACGTAACCTGGGACGCATGAGGCTCGACAATATAACCCGCCCCTTGCTGGCGTCCTTTTTTGCCGCGGTCGCGTGGAGTGTTTTGGGTGGGCTAATCTTGCCGGAGCCCAACCTCGCCTACGACGAAGGAATTGCGTCGTGGATTGTGTCCATGCTGGTCTCAGTAATGCTGGTCGGAGCAATAGCCGTTTTCGCCGGTGATGGGTCGTTGGCTCGGGGGATGACCAGCGCGCGGAGCATTGTCGCAGCAGCTACCGGCGCAGGAATTGCCGCGCTTGGCGATCTGGCATTCCTATTTCTCACCACGCCGCCCGATGGTCAGGACGGCCTGGTCGTCGCATATGTCGTGTTCTTCTACGTCCCGCTACTATTTCTAGGCGGATGGGCCGCCAGTGCTGCGATTAATCGGATGCGTAGGTGGTACCGGCAAGTGAAGAAAGGAAGAGAGGCCTAGCCGTCGGCCGTGAGTTAGGCCTCTACCTTTGGAGTCGCCAGCGCTTGGTGTGTCAGGTTAAGGCCGACCATCGTAACCTGCCAGGCGCGGAGGGCGTTTTATAGGGGGCAGAGGCGATTGTCGACACCTTCATCGGACGTGAATCGGAATCGACAAATCGCCTAGCCCCAAGGGGATGGATTCTTTAGAACAGGCCAGTCGGGTTCTCGTCGTAAGAGACGAGCATGCACTTGGTCTCCTGGTAGTGCTCGAGCATCATCAAGTGATTCTCGCGGCCGATACCGGACTGCTTGTAACCGCCGAAGGCTGCGTGAGCAGGGTAGCTGTGGTAGTTATTCACCCACACGCGGCCAGCCTGGATACCGCGGGCAGCGCGGTAGGCGTTGTTCTGGTTGCGGCTCCACACGCCGGCGCCAAGACCGTAGATAGTGTCGTTGGCAATCTCGAGCGCCTCGTCCAGAGTCTTGAAGGTTGTCACGGCCAGCACCGGGCCGAAGATTTCCTCGCGGAAGAAACGCATCGAGTTGTTGCCCTTAAAGATCGTCGGCTCGACGTAGTAGCCTCCCTCCAATCCTTCGAGTTTGGCGACGTTGCCGCCGGTGAGAACCTCCGCGCCCTCCTTCGGCCCGGACTCCAAGTAGCCGGAGATTTTGTCCAGCTGCTCCTGGGAGGCCTGGGCGCCCATCTGTACTGACGTATCTAGCGGGTTGCCGGTCTTAATCTGCTTGACGCGCTCGACCGCGAGTTTCAGGAACTCATCAGCGATGTCTTCGTGGACCAGGGCTCGCGACGGGCAGGTGCAGACCTCGCCCTGGTTCAACGCGAACATGGCCAGGCCCTCGATGCACTTCTCGCGGAATGCGTCGTCGGCGTCCATGATGTCGGGGAAGAAGATGGATGGGGACTTGCCGCCGAGCTCCAGCGTGATTGGAATAATCTTGTCGGACACTGCCTTATTGATCACCTGGCCAACGGCAGTCGATCCGGTGAACGCAATCTTGGAGATCCGGTCGCTTGCGGTCAGCGCAGCACCGGCCTCGGTGCCGAGGCCATTGACGATGTTGAGGACGCCTTCCGGAAGCAGATCGGCGATGATCTCGGTGAGCATGAGGATCGACGCGGGGGTCTGCTCTGCGGGCTTGAGCACGATGCAGTTGCCGGCAGCGAGGGCCGGGGCGATCTTCCAAGCGGCCATCAGGAGGGGGAAGTTCCACGGGATGATCTGGCCGACGACGCCGAGTGGCTCGTGGAAGTGGTAGGCGACCGTGTTGTCGTCGATCTGCGAGATGCGCCCCTCCTGCGTGCGGGTGGCGCCGGCGAAGTAGCGGAAGTGGTCGATTGCGAGCGGGATGTCAGCGGCGAGGGTCTCGCGGATGGCCTTGCCGTTCTCCCAGGTCTCGGCGACGGCAATCTTCTCAAGGTTTTCCTCTATACGGTCCGCGATGCGGTGGAGGATCAGCGCCCGCTCGGCCGCAGGAACCGAGGCCCAGGAGTCCTTCGCTTTGTGTGCGGCGTCGAGGGCGAGCTCAATGTCTTTCTCGTTAGACCGCGGAACCCGGCAGAAAACCTCGCCCGTAACCGGGGTGGAGTTGTCCATGTATTGCCCGTCTACTGGAGGTGTCCACTTACCGCCGATGAAATTCTCGTACTGCTCCTTGTACGTGAAGATCGCATCGGGGGTGCCGGGGTTGGCGTAAACAGTCATGTAGACACTTCCTTTCGATAGGGAAACAACAAACGTATGAGCCAACATTAAGTTGTGACTCGTGCCACAATCAACACTTATTTTTTCATCGCTTTTGCGAGAGATACGATTGCTGCCGACCCTAAATTTGCCCCGACGTCGCCGTGAGAAATTCCAAAATTGCCCGCACGCGGCGGTTTTCCTCACCGGGCTCCAGATGCAGCTTCATAAAAATGTTGGACACGTGTTTCGCC
Source organism: Corynebacterium sp. HMSC076C10 (assembly GCF_001812455.1). Classification (NCBI taxonomy): domain Bacteria; kingdom Bacillati; phylum Actinomycetota; class Actinomycetes; order Mycobacteriales; family Corynebacteriaceae; genus Corynebacterium; species Corynebacterium sp. HMSC076C10. The sequence continues at coordinate 81,196 of NZ_KV809158.1, read as the reverse complement.
ACTGCCGCCCCGGAAAGCACGAGGTCATCGGCAATCTGCTTATTGGACTTGCCGCGTGCCATCAGCTCGAGCACTTCGCGTTCGCGCGCCGTTAAACTGGCTAGTCCCGATTTGCCGGACTGCATCAATGCCGTCGCCACATCAGGGTCAATCACCACGCCACCACCGGCGACGACTTCGAGCGAGCCCAAGAAGTCCAACACCTGGCCAACGCGGTCTTTGAGCAGATACCCGGTCCCGCCACTCGAGCTGCTGCCACTCGAGCCAACCCCAGTACCAACCCCAGCACTACCTCCAGCACCGCTCGACGAGAACAACTCGCGCGCATACGCCGGCGCCACATACTGCGACAGCACCATCACATTCAGCTGCGGATAACGCTCGCGCAACTCGACCGCCGCCCGCAGGCCGTCATCGCTCATCTTTGGAGGCATGCGCACATCGGTTATCACTAAATCTGGCAGCTCGCCCGTGTCATCAAAACGGTCATCGATGTCCGCCACCAGGCCGTGGGCAGTGTCGACCATCGCAATCACTTCATGTCCACGCTTTTCGACGAGCCCCGCGACCCCCTCCCGCAGGAGTGCCGAGTCATCCGCAATGACAATTTTCATTTCTTCTCCGCACCTTTCATTTCCACGTTTTCCATTTCTCCAATACCTGATTCCCAGCGGTTCAACATCAAAGGAATTCTGGCTATTACCTGCGTTGGCCCACCTTCGGGAGAGTGCATGGTCATCGCACCGTCGAAAGTGGCTAGACGCTCTTTCATACCCCGCAAACCGCGCCCCAATTTTGCGCCGCCAGGGCCTTGGTCCGTAATTGAAATATTCAGTGTTTGATCCGAGGTGAGCAGCACAGAAACAGGAGCGTTCGGTGCATATTTCGCCGCATTAGTCAGCACTTCTGCACAGAAAAAATACGCCGCGGCGAGCACACTTTCTTCCAATTCAGGCAGGGGATAGGGAGTGTGCACAACAACGTGAGGGCCGTATCCTTCAGCAATCTCTTCAACAGCCGCTTGCAGACCGCGATCGCGCAACACCTGCGGGTGAATTCCGTGGACTGTCCGCCGCAAAGCGCGTAATCCATCCTCCAAATGGCCGCGAGTTTCCGCGAGGAGCTGCATTAATTCCTCATTGCCAGTATTGGATGCCTCCAATTCTGCAAGTCCCAATTTCATTGAAGCCGCAACAATGTATTGCTGAGCTCCGTCGTGGAGGTCATTTTCAATGCGGCGACGTTCAATCTCGAAGGCTTCGGCAATTGTTCGTCGTGAAGCGGTAAGTTCGGCGATGCGAGCGGCGGCGGATTCCTCGTAGCTGCGTTTATGCGCTTTTTCGCGGCGGTTCGCGCCGATATATTTGCGGAAATAATCCTTCAGCTCCATAGTTTCCTATGGTACGAAAGCTCTGTCTACGGAGGAATTAATTTCCGGCATAGTAGACCTAGCACTACCGCAAAAGGAAAGTGGGCACGGTGTTGAAATCGCCTCCGTGCGAGTGAAATGAGTGCCATGACAGACAACAACAGCCCAAGAAACGCACGACTTTGTATTCGTGACATCACTAAGTCCTACAATTCCGCTCCCGTTCTCACCGGCATTTCGCTGACCATTGAGCCCGGCGAAACGGTTGCAGTCATGGGACCGTCAGGTTCTGGTAAGTCCACGCTGCTGCACTGCATGTCCGGCGTTTTGCTACCGGACGACGGCGACGTCATCTTCGGTGACACAAAGATCAGTTCGCTTTCCGACGCCGACCGCTCCGCCCTCCGCCTGCACGACTTCGGCTTCGTTTTTCAAGATGGCCAGCTCCTTCCCGAGCTGACTGCCAGGGAAAACGTTGCTCTGCCAATGATTCTGCAGGGCAAGAAGCGCTCGAAGTCACTCGCGCTTGCCGACGATGTCCTCAACCGCCTGGGGCTCAAGGACCTCACGCGCCGTCGCCCAGGACAGATGTCCGGCGGTCAAGCACAACGTGTGGCAATTGCCCGCGCGATGGCCGGCGAGCCAGGTGTCATCTTCGCCGATGAGCCGACTGGCGCGCTGGACCAGTCCACAGGCCATGAGGTCATGCAGCAGCTCACCGCGTTGGTGGAGCAGACTGGCACGACATTGGTGATGGTCACGCACGATGTGAAGGTGGCCGACTGGTGTCGTCGACGTGTGGAGATCCGCGATGGCCTGATTCACGACGACCGCATGCTGGCAGGAGCGGAGGTTACAAAGTGAGCACCGTAACTGAAGCAACAAAACCCCAGAGAATTCCTACCGGCGCACTAGCGGACTTGAGCACGCGGCTGCAGCGCGCCGGGCGTGAATCCCATTCGGGAAACGGCTGGCTGTCCGCATTGTCCGTGGTGGCCATGACCGTGAGTACCTGGTTGGCGTTGGTCGTCGTCGGTGGCACGGCGATGTTTTACCGCCGTTGGCAGGCTGAGCCAAAGCTGCCGCCGAACCCAACACCCGAGGATTACATGAATCAAGGTCAGGGCGAGATGTACCTGCAGCTGGCACTCGTGGCCTGTGTTTTTGTGATTCCGGCAATGGTTTCGCTCGTGGCACAGTCGGCGGTGCTTGGCGCTGCAGGACGTGAGCAGCGATTGGCAACTCTGCGCTTGATTGGTCTGTCTAACGGGGCAGTTACGCGCATGGTGATTATCGAAACCCTCGTATTGGCAGCTGTAGGGCTTGTCGTGGGCACGTTGTTGTCGGTGGCCACTGCGCCATTCTGGGCGATAATCAAGTTCGACAATGACTACCTGGATACCTGGGACATGTTGCTGCCCTGGTGGGGCTACCCGCTGGTCTGGGTTGCCGTGGTGCTCCTCGCACTCTTTGCCGCTGTGGTCGGTTTGCGAAGGGTGATGATTTCACCACTCGGCGTTAGCCGCAAGGAAGTGCCCAAGTCGATGAAGGCTTGGCGCATGATTGTGGCCGTTGTTATCGGTGCGATCGTCCTATACGTGATTGCCAACTCCAATATCGCGGGTGGAACCGTCACTGCCACGCTTGGTGTCGCAGCGATGATGTACCTGATGGTCTGGGCAATTGGCCTGGTGGCGCCTTTCTTTATCCAGCTTGTTGCCCGCATCTCCAGCTTCTTCGGTACTTCAAGTGATTTTGTGGCGACGCGACGAGTCGCGACTAACGCTAAGGAATCGTGGCGTCGAGTAAGTTCCATGGCCTTCCTGTCTCTGCTGCTTGGCTACACAATGATGGTGCCTGGCGAAGACAAGATTGAAGAGGTTGCAGATGTCACATTCGCGCACGATATTGCAACCGGTGTGACTATCACTTTCGTAATCGGTTTCATTCTGTTGCTGGTGTCAACGCTTTTGACTCAGGCCTCAGCCGTCTATGAAGAGGCATCGCTGACAAAGGCGCTGGACTTCATCGGGACGCCAATCAGCTTCCACCGCACGGTCACTTTCAAGCAGACATTCTTTCCCATGCTTGCGACCAGCATCTTCGGCTTTGTTATGGGTGCGCTGTTGGGAGCCACCATGTTCGGCCCGATTGCGAACGAAATCACGTTTGGTCAACGATCACTTGTTGTTGCGCTGGCGTACCTCGTGGGAGTTGTATCAGTTGGCGCTGTGACCTTGGCGGTTGATCCGCTTCGCCACAAGTTGCTGGGTCGACAGATTCGCCATAACGACTAGTCGCCATTAAAAGGGCAGTGGAGTGGCCGGGCAGTGGTGCTCGGTGCTCGGCCAGTTCCTTAGGGTTCAACTTGAGGATTAGAGCCTGTAACCAACTGTGGTTCATCTGATAACCAAGCATTCATCTCACAACCACGTAATTTCTACCTCTGACTTTTAGCCTGAGGGCATGCGTACCTACGTGCTTGATACCTCGGTCCTGCTGTCCGATCCCCACGCCACCAAGAAGTTCGATGAGCACCAAGTTGTGCTTCCGCTGGTCGTGGTGAGTGAGTTGGAGGCCAAGCGCCACCACCCAGAGCTGGGGTGGTTCGCCCGAGAAGCGCTCCGTTTCCTCGAAGAGCTGCGTTACCGCTACGGCCACCTGGACCGGCCTGTGCCCGCCAATGATCTTGGCGGGTTTATGCATATTGAGCTCAACCACTCCGATCCCTCCATCCTTCCCGCAGGCTTCCGCACCGCCGAAAACGATCACCGCATTCTCGCTTGCGCCCTCAATCTTCAGCACGATGGCCATGATGTCGTGCTGGTCACCAAAGACATTCCGCTTCGCGTCAAGGCTGGTGCGGTCGGCTTGCCTGCCGACGATTACCGCGCCCAGGACGTCGTTCTGACTGGGTACTCGGGAATGGTGGAAGTGGACGTCGACCCGGAGGAAATTGATCGTCTCTTCGCCAATGGGTTCCTTGAGCTCGAGCAGATCCAGGATCAGCCGCTGCACTGCGGCGTGCAGCTCAGCGCTGGTAGCCAGTCTGCGCTGGCACGGGTGAGCGCCCCGGGCGTCGTCAAGCTTGTGCGGGGCGATACGGAGGCGTTTGGCCTGAAGGGGCGGTCGGCGGAGCAGCGTGTGGCGCTTGACCTGCTGTTGGATGACTCGGTAGGGATTGTGTCCCTCGGCGGCCGAGCCGGTACGGGTAAGTCGGCGCTTGCGCTGTGCGCGGGACTGGAGTCGGTGCTGGAGCGCGGACTGCATCGCCGGATTGTGGTGTTCCGTCCGCTCTACGCGGTAGGTGGTCAGAACCTTGGCTACTTGCCAGGTAGTGAGGACGAAAAGATGAACCCGTGGGCGCAGGCTGTTTACGACACCCTGGAGGGATTGGTTTCAGACAACGTGATGGATGAGATTGCCTCGCGCGACATGCTGGAGGTACTGCCACTGACACACATTCGCGGTCGTAGCCTGCATGACAGCTTCGTGATTGTCGATGAGGCACAGTCGCTGGAGCGCAACGTACTGCTGACGGTGCTGTCGCGTCTTGGTAGCAATTCCCGGGTCATCCTTACGCACGATGTGGCGCAGCGTGACAACCTGCGCGTCGGCCGCCATGACGGCGTGCAGGCGGTGATTGAAAAACTCAAGGGCAACGAGCTTTTTGCACACATCACGCTGAAGCGCTCGGAGCGCTCGAAGATTGCGGAGCTCGTGACGGGGCTGCTCGATTAAGAGTAAGCTTGTGAGGCAGATACGTAGGAGCTGTTCCTGCGATTACTTTCACTCGGATCGTTCGGCACGTACCTGCCGATGAAAGGTTTGTATTCACATGGCTACTGTGACTTTTGCTGATGCCACTCGCATTTACCCTGGTGCGACGAAGCCTTCTGTGGACAAGTTCAACTTGGAAATTGCCGATGGCGAGTTCCTGGTTCTGGTGGGCCCCTCCGGTTGTGGTAAGTCCACAACACTGCGCATGCTTGCCGGTCTGGAAGAGGTCAATGAGGGCAAGATTTTCATTGGAGATCGTGATGTGACCAATGTCTCGCCTAAGGATCGCGATATTGCGATGGTCTTCCAGAACTACGCCCTGTACCCGCATATGACGGTGCGCGAGAACATGGGCTTCGCGCTCAAGATTGCTGGTGTGGACAAGGACGAGATTGACCGTCGTGTCGAAGAAGCTGCGAAGACCCTGGATCTAACTCAGTTCCTGGACCGTAAGCCTAAGGCTCTGTCCGGTGGTCAGCGTCAGCGTGTGGCAATGGGGCGTGCGATTGTGCGCAAGCCGCAGGTGTTCCTGATGGACGAGCCGTTGTCGAACCTGGACGCGAAGCTGCGTGTTCAAACCCGTACTCAGATTGCGGCCATGCAGCGTCGGATGGGTGTGACCACTATGTATGTCACCCACGACCAGACTGAGGCGCTGACCATGGGCGACCGCATCGCGGTCATTAACTTCGGTGTTCTGCAGCAGGTCGGTACTCCGCGGGAACTCTACGAAACCCCGGCAAACGAATTCGTCGCAGGCTTCATTGGTTCGCCTGCGATGAACTTGGGCACGTTCAACGTCTCTAATGGTTACGCCACGTTGGGTGAGGCCAAGATTAAGCTGCCGGAAGCCACACTTGCTGCAATCACGCCGGAGGATCAGAACCAGATTATCGTGGGCTTCCGTCCGGAGGCATTCGACCTGGTCGAGGGTCCGGGCGATGACGTCATTCCGGTGCAGGTTAACTTGGTCGAGGAGTTGGGCTCCGATGCATTCATGTATGGCGACCTCGTCGGTGGCGGAGCACTGAGCTCCGGATCTTCCTCTAACCCGGACGAAGAGGAACACGGTCAGGTGGTTATTCGTACCGCCCCGCGCACCGCGCCGAAGTTGGGCTCGGTAGTTTACGGCAAGATTCGTCCGGGCATGCTGCACCTGTTCTCGAAGTCGACTGGTATGCGCCTTCCGGCCTAAACTCTTTCGTTTAGATGAAATGAGTAGCTGGTAGGGCAGTGGGACAGTAAGACAGTTTTAGGAGCCACCGTGTCGGAAACTATGAAAATAGCCGCGACAACGGTGGCTTCAAAGCTTTTGCGCCTTCCTTGGCATATACCTCTGGAACAGTGGCCAGATGATTTGTTAGCCGCCTTGCCTCAGGGAATTTCGCGACACATTGTTCGATTCGTCAACTTAGATGACCGCGTCATTGCAGTGAAAGAAATTGGTGAGTTCACTGCTCATCATGAGTATCGAATGCTGCGTGACCTGGTCAGGCTCGGTGCTCCATCGGTTCGCCCGCTCGCGGTAATCACCGGCCGGAAGGATCCAGATGGCGAACCGTTAACTGCCGCACTCGTCACAGAACATCTCGAGTATTCGCTGCCGTATCGTGCAGTTTTTTCTCAACAGGTCACCCGCGAAACTGTGGTCCGCCTGATTGACTCGCTGGTAGTCCTGCTAGTTCGGTTACATCTCCTTGGTTTTTACTGGGGCGACGTGTCACTGTCGAACACGTTGTTTCGTCGTGACGCAGACGCTTTCTCCGCCTACCTTGTCGACGCGGAAACGGGAGATTTGCAAGGCACACTCTCAGATTCCCGCAGGCTTTACGACGTTGACGTTGCCCATACCAACATCATCGGAGAGCTCATGGATCTGCAGGCCGGCGGATTTCTCGATCCTGAGTTGGACGTAATTGCGGTGGGTAGGCGCATTATTGAGCGTTATGAGGACCTGTGGCAAGAGCTGACGGGGGAAGAATCTATTGGTGTTGAGGAGCCTTGGCTTGTCGATGAGCGGATTCGCAGGCTCAACGACCTCGGTTTCGATGTTGGCGAGCTGAAAGTCACCAGTGATGGTGGCCGCGTTGTGTTCCGACCACGAGTGGTTGACGCAGGGCATCACCATCGGCAGTTAATGCGACTGACGGGGTTGGATGTTCAAGAACGGCAAGCGAGGCGGATGCTCAATAGTATGCAGACCTTTCGGTTGGCGGAAGGTCTTGAAGGGGTTCCGCTAGAGCAGGTTGCGCACCGATGGCTGCGTGAAGTTTTCGAGGCCACAATCCTGGCTGTGCCCGAGGGGCTGCGTGGAAGGCTGCAGGATGCGCAGGTTTTCCACGAGGTCTTGGAGCATCGCTGGTACATGGCAGAAAAACGCCGTGCGGATGTGCCGCTTCAAGAAGCGGTGCAGAGCTACGTGGACCGAGTGTTGCCCGGGCATCGCGACGAGTCCGTATATCTTCCGGCGAGCGATGAGGTCGAGTAGCTCTCTAGAAGCAGACTGTCGAGCGTACGATTATTTCAAAAGTGACAAGTAAACGATCCGCCAGAATATTATAAAAATATACATTCAGGCCAAACAGGGGTGCTTTTGGTGGTCGGGTGGTTGTCGGGTCTGCGTGTGATTGTCGCGGCCAGGTGCTTACTTTGGTGCCGGTAGGCGGCTCTGTTCAGCGAAAACAGCTCGAAAACAGCTCAAAGTCTAGGTGTGCTTTCGAGAGCTTTTGCTATTTTTCTCCTTTGCATTTGTTCACAGCTGGCTGAAGGTCAACCTAAATTGGTTTTGGTCAAGTAAGATTTTGGTGAGACCGAATACCCGCGTGGGTGGCGTCGAAGTTCGCATGAAAGGCTACTTCTAGCCGCAGGGCGGGATAATCCAATTAGGCCACGGCTGCTGGCAAATATTCGTCCGAATTACTCGGAGGATGCCATTGAAGTGGCCTTTCTTCTCAAGGGAGAAAATATAGTGAAGAACTTCAAGCGCCTTTCAGCTCTGTGTGCAGCAGGCCTGATGGCAACCGCTGGTTTGGTTGCGTGCTCGAGTGATGATGCGGTTGCAGATGGTGGTGTCTACTTCCTTAACTTCAAGCCGGAGCAGGATGCCGCATATCAGAAGATTGCGAAGGCATACACTGACAAGACTGGTGTCCAGGTCAAGGTCGTTACCGCTGCTTCGAATTCCTATGAGCAAACTCTGAAGGCCGAGATTGGTAAAAAGGACGCGCCAACACTGTTCCAGGTCAATGGTCCGGCGGGCCTGCGTACTTGGCAGGAATACATGGCTGACATGTCTGACACTGAGATCGCACAAAACCTCAACGAGGGCATCGAGCCGCTGAAGGGCGAGGACGGCAAGGTATACGGCGTCCCGTTTGCAGTCGAGGGGTTTGGCCTGATTTATAACGAAGAGATCATGGACAAGTACTTCGCGCTGCCCGATGCCAAGGCCAAGAGCATCGACGAGATTAAGGCCTTCGGAAAGCTGAAGGAAGTCGCTGAGGACATGCAGGCCAAGAAGGACAAGCTGGGGATTTCCGGCACCTTCGCTTCCACCTCGCTCGCATCCGGTGAGGATTGGCGCTGGCAGACACACTTGGCCAACGGACCGGTTCATTATGAATTCGAGGACCTCGGCACCAAGGAAACCGCTGATGTGAAGTTCAAGTACAACAAGGAGTTCAAGAACCTCTTTGATCTGTACCTGAATAACTCCACTGTCGAAAAAACTCTGGCCCCGTCGAAGGCTGTGTCCGACTCGATGGCTGAATTCGCTCAGGGCAAGGCCGCTATGGTTCAGAATGGCAACTGGGCATGGTCCCAGATCAACGATGTCTCCGGCAACGTGGTCAAGCAGGACAAGATTAAGTTCATGCCTATGTACATGGGCCTGAAGGACGAGGATAAGACCGGCATCTCGGTTGGTACTGAGAACTACCTGACGGTCAACTCTAAGGCTTCGGAGGCTTCCCAAAAGGCAACGAAGGACTTCGTCAATTGGCTGTTCAACACCGATGAGGGCAAGAAGTACGTCGTCGAGGATCTCGGATTCATCGCTCCGTTCCAGAACTTCACTGAAGCCGACACTCCGAATGACCCGCTGGCCAAGGAGGTGGCCGCAGCAATTGAGAACGAGGACCTGACCACCATCCCGTGGGACTTCCAGTACTTCCCGTCTCAGCAGTTCAAGGATGATTTTGGCGCAGCGCTGGCGCAGTACGCTTCCGGAAAGATGCCGTGGGACAAGGTTGTCGAGACTTTCGCCGACAGCTGGAATGCGGAATCTCCGAACAATTAAATACCAGCAAATCAATGGTGATTCATTCCATCGGTGAGTGTGAAGCGAAAGCTTCTCGCGCATGAACAACCGACGGAATGAGTTCATCCAATGGCAAGGCGGAGCTCGGGGCTCGGTGACCTGTTAAACCGGTCTCGAGGCACCGGGCTCCGCCTTTAGCTTTAGGAGCGGTGTTGTAGATGCAAGCAACATTGAAAAAGTATTTCCCAATTTTCGTGCTACCCACGCTGATTGCCTTTGCAATCGCGTTCCTGGTGCCGTTCGTTATCGGTTTCTTCCTATCATTTACTGACTTCACAACCATCACTAATGCGCAGTGGGTTGGTATCGAGAACTACCAGAAGGCCTTTAGTGAGCGCGAGGGCTTCGTCGCTTCCTTCGGGTTCACTCTCATGGTGGTTGTTGTTTCCATCATTACTGTGAACTTGTTCGCGTTCTGGATCGCATGGATTCTGACGCGCAAGCTGAAGGGCACGAACTTCTTCCGCACAGTCTTCTTCATGCCGAACCTTATCGGTGGCATTGTGCTCGGTTACACCTGGCAGTCGATGATTAACGCCGTGCTGGCATCGTACGGTACGACGATTGTGTCCGACTGGAAGTTCGGTTACGCCGGTCTGATCATCCTCATCAACTGGCAGCTGGTCGGTTACATGATGATTATCTATATTGCCGGTCTGCAGAATGTCCCGCCGGAGCTCATCGAAGCTGCGGAGATTGATGGCGCTGGACGCTGGGAGATCCTGCGGCACGTTACTATCCCGATGGTCATGCCATCGATTACCATTTGCCTCTTCTTGACCCTGTCGAACACTTTCAAACTCTTCGACCAAAACTTGGCCCTGACCAATGGTGCGCCGGGTTCAGAGACAGAAATGGTTGCTCTGAACATCGTCAACACCATGTTCAACCGAATTGGTGTGGAGGGCGTTGGTCAAGCCAAGGCAGTAATTTTCGTCGTCGTGGTCGTAGCGATCGCGATGCTGCAGCTGCGTGCTACTCGCAGCAAGGAAGTGGAGGCATAAATGTCTGTCGACGCTGCAATGACCACTGAAACGGCCACCAAGCTCCCCAAGGCCAAGCCCGCTAAGCAGGACGAGGCCAAGGTGGGAGGCGTATCTAAGGTCATCATCTACGCGATTCTGGTGTTTTTGACCGTCGTGTTCTTGGGGCCAATCGCGTTCATTATCTTCAACTCGTTCAAGTCCAAGTTCGCAATTTCAGATAACCCCTTCCAGCTGCCACTAGGTGACATGTGGGTCGGGTTCGAAAACTACGCCGTCGGCCTGATGAAGGAGGGCTTCGGCTGGGCGATCGTGTGGTCCTTTGTCATCACGATCCTCTCGGTTATTGCGATTGTGTTCTTCTCTGCGATGACGGCTTACTACATCACGCGAGTGAAGACGTGGTGGACCTCGCTGCTGTATTACCTGTTTGTGTTCTCGATGGTCATCCCGTTCCAGATGGTGATGTTCCCGACCGTCAAGATCGCCGACATGCTGCATTTGAACAACCCAATCGGCATTGTGGTTCTCTACTTGGGCTTTGGCTCCGGCCTGTCGGTATTCATGTTTGCCGGCTTCATCAAGTCCATCCCGATTGACATCGAGGAAGCCGCGATGATTGATGGCGCATCTCCGATGCAGAACTACTTCCGCATCGTTTTGCCCATGCTCAAGCCGACTGCAGTGACAGTCGCCATTCTGAACGCAATGTGGGTTTGGAACGACTACCTGCTGCCGTACCTGGTCATCGGCCTGTCCACTAAGTACAAGACCATCCCGGTTGTCGTGCAGAGCTTCGTTGGTTCCAACGGTAACCGTGACCTTGGCGCGATGATGGCAATGCTGGTGCTCGCAATCATTCCGATTGTGATCTTCTACGTCGCCACCCAGAAGCACATTATCGAGGGTGTTGCTGCGGGTGCCGTTAAGGGATAGTCGCCTAAGCGTTAGCGCATAGGGCGCCAAGCACCGTGTTTTACGAAAGCGAAAGCCTCAACCGCGTAGGTTGAGGCTTTCGTCTGTTAATCAGCCTTTATTAGGATATGAACCCGTGGATAGATTTTTCAGCACCGATACAAAGTTCTACGCAGCCTGGTCGCTGTTAGCAGACCTTGTAATCATCAACCTGCTGATGATCGTCGCATCCATCCCGATAGTCACTGCAGGCGCCGCAACTCGCGCTGGGGTAGTGGTCGCTCGCGATATGGTCCGTGACGAAGGCTCAAGGCCCGTACGGCGCTTCTTGCGCGCACTGCTGGACAATTGGCGCACACCAACCGTGTGGTGGCTATTCACCGTGGTTCTCGCCGGAGCCATTGGCTATGAGTTTTACGTTATTTCCCGCGCGGACCTCGGCACTGTCGGCCTAATCTTCGCCGCAGGAGTTACCTCCGGGGCGCTAATACTGCTGGGAATTACCGCCTGGGTCTACTCGCTGTGCTCGCTTTCCGACGGTCAGTCGTCGCTACGCCGAACCCTGGCAACGGCCACCAGCATGACCGTCAAAAACCTGCCGCGGACTGCGCTCGCAGTTTTGGCGCTTCTCATCGTGCCCGCGGCCATATTCTTTTTCCCGGCGAAAATCTACGCGATTGCTACCTATGTCTTCCTCATCGGGTACGCGTTGAGTTGGTACTTGGTGATGCTGGCGCTTGAGCCCGTTCTGCTAGACAATGCTGGGTAGGTTCTCCCACTGGCTCCACTGTCCCGACTGGCACTGACTTAATCGGTGCCAGCTCGCACACCCGGCCGCTGACGACCCTTAACCCTCGTACTCTTTCACAGAGGGAAAATCCTCCGCCTCGACCATCTCCAGCAGTTTTTCGCGGCGCACAAAAGCGGAGCATGCGCCGACGGCCTGTACGGCTGCCGCACCTGCTGCGGTGGCCAGGGGGACGGCGTCGTAAAGCGAGGTGCCCTTAGCCAGTTCCGCGGTAAGCGTGCCGACGAACGCATCACCGGAGCCAGTGCCGTCGACAATCTTCTCCTCTGGCAGCTTAAGCGCGGGGTGCTCATAGATTGTCGGCTCGTCGTCGAGACCGTCGGAGTGCTGTGCGAAGAGACAGCCGTGGTCGCCCCGGAGCATGACGACACTGGGGCAGTACTGCAGAAGTGCCTCGAGCTGTGCGCGGTAGTCGGTAGCGCGGATGCCCTCGGCGATGTCCAGGCGACGGATTGTTTCCCAGGCGCCCTTCATGTTGACGATCAGCGGATCTGCATGGTCAATCAGCGCAGGTGTAACGGTTACGACCGGATTGAGGTTCAGCACTAGACGCGCGCTGTACATGGATGCGACGGACGCGATGGCCTCAGTTGCTTCCGGTAGTAGCTCGCCTTGCGCGAGCACTACATCCGCTGATGCGAACTCGTCGACGAAATCGGTGGGGTCGGTTAGCGCATCGGCACCGCGCTGGACAAAAATCACCGGGCGACCCTTGCGGTTCGTTGCGACGAAAGCGCTGCCGGTCGGCAAATCCCAGGAAGTCTGAATGGAGTGGACATCTACGCCGTGTGCGTTGAGTTCCTCGACCACGAAATCCGCTGCGCGGTCCTCGCCAACAGTTCCGGCCATGATCGCACGGACACCGTTATAAGCGATAGCAACGGCCTGGTTGGCGCCCTTGCCGCCCAGCATATTAGTGCCGTCATCAACGATGAGCGTGCCACCTTCTGCGGGTACGCTATCGACCTGTACCAGGGTATCTAGGTGGATAGATCCACATACAACAACTGTTGGATTCTCATTCAGGTCAGGAATCGGCTGCATAAAAAATAGGATAGTCGGGAATTCAAATCCGTGTTGGCGGCCCGAGTTTACAGCCGTCAGAGCCCGCGAATCGATGCCCTACAATCGATGGCTATGGCAAAACTGTACTTCCGCTACGGAACCATGAACAGCGGAAAATCCATCGAGGTCCTCCGCGTCGCCCACAACTACCGCGAGCGCGATATGCGACCGTTGATCGCCAAGCCAGCCGTGGATACTTTGGCTGATGGTGACGTGCACTCCCGCATCGGAATCGCGGAACGCGCGCACCTCGTCCACGACGGCGATGACCTCTCCTCGCTTGCCGACGGCCACGATTGCCTTATCATCGATGAGGCACAGTTTCTTACCCCTGACCAGGTCGATCAGTTGCTGGGCATTACCCTTCGCGGTACCCCGGTGCTCTGCTACGGCCTGCGTACCGACTCTCGCACCCATGCCTTTCCAGGCTCCCAGCGATTGCTCGAAGTTGCCCACACCATTGAGGAAATTAAGACAATCTGCACTTGTGGGCAGAAGGCCATCTTTACTGCACGGTTGAATCCGGACGGCAGCATTATCCTCGACGGCGAAACCGTGGAAATTGAGGCACTCGAAGCGCCGAAGTACATCTCCCTGTGCGCCAGCTGTTACAACCGGATGTCGGGGAAGTGGGCGTGAGTAGAGCCCGGAGTTTTTAGTGCCCCCAGCAGGGCTCGAACCTGCGACAAAAGGATTATGAGTCCTCTGCTCTAACCGACTGAGCTATAGGGGCAAGGATTGGGCACTGTGAAGTGACAATTAAGCACTATGAACCAGTGCCCAAAACCTCATAGCATCATAGCAATCTGCCACCGTGCGGTGATAAAAGCCCTATAGACAGCGGGTCCTGCTGCCATTGCGTGGGGTCAATGAAGCTAAGTGTTTCCGTGCCGACGAAGGTAATCCCTGTACTCAACGGAGCTGAACCTTCCGCAAAGTTACGACTTTCGGTTGATGAATCAGTCCTAGGACGCTTCTAGCATTAATCATATGAGTACAAAACCTTCCTTGAGCAGCGCCGACGTCTCAGCCGACGCACAACCCGGTGTCACAGCGAAAGTGAAGGGCACCACCGCCACGGCGATCGCCAGCGAGGAGCAAATCGCCGAGTTTGCGGTGTCACCACAGCGCTGGTGGGGTTTGCTCGTGCTCGCGGTTGGCCTCGGCATGATTGTCCTGGACGGCACCATCGTTGGTGTTTCATTGCCGACCATCATTTCGGAGTTGGGCCTCGACATCGTCGGCGCGCAGTGGATCACCACAATCTACTCTGTCGTCTTTGCCGCGCTGCTGCTAACCTCTGGCCGTGCTGGTGACCGCTTCGGCCGTCGAACGCTTTTCCTCGTCGGCTTGGTCATCTTCACGGTCGGTTCCATCGTTGCGGCACTTTCCACCGCCTTGGCTCCACTGGTCATAGCCCGAGTTATCCAGGGCATTGGTGGCGCCTGCATCCTGCCGTCAACACTGTCCAGCGTGAACGCGCTGTTCCGTGACAAAGATCGTGCCACCGCATTCGGCATTTGGGGCGCGGTCATGTCAGGTGCGGCAGCAGTCGGCCCGCTCCTAGGCGGCGTGCTCACTCAATTCGCTGGTTGGGAAGCCATCTTCTGGGTCAATGTGCCCATCGCAGTGGTGCTTTTCGTCCTTGCGCTGCGCTGGGTGCCGAACACCGCGGGTGATGCCAATGGCGCGGGTGGCTTCGATGTCCTTGGCCTGGTGCTGTCTGGAATCGGCTTTGGTGCCGTGGTATTCGGCATCATCCAGGGCGCCAAGATAGGGTTCGCTTTTCCCTCCGCACCCGTCGTCACGCTCTTAGTTGGTGCGGTGGTGCTTGTCGCCTTCGTGCTGTGGGAAAACCGTCGTCGGAGGAACGCGGATCCCGCGCTGTTGGATGTGTCGATGTTCTCCTACGCCACATTCAGCTGGGGGAATACGACGGCGATGCTCGTCGCTGTGGGGGAGTTCGCGCTGGTCTTCGTGCTGCCGCTCTACTTGGTGTCGGCGATTGGCTTATCGACGATCGCAACCGGCCTGGTCCTGGCAGCAATGGCTCTCGGTGCGTTCTTCGCAGGTGCCATGGCGCGTCATCTGGCAGCTCGGATTACCCCGGCAGGTGTGGTGATTGTGGGCCTTGGTCTCGAGGTCTTTGGTTCGCTGCAGTTGGCGGCCGAAGAGCGCGTTGACCTGCCGCTGTGGCTGGTTGTGTTTGCATTGATTGTCTACGGTCTGGGTCTTGGTCTGGCATCGGCGCAGCTGACCTCGTTGGTGCTTGGCGATATTCCGGTGCGTCTGTCGGGGCAGGCATCGGCAACGCAGTCGACAATTCGGCAGATTGGTTCGGCGCTCGGTGCTGCGCTCGGTGGTATGGCGCTGACGATTGGGCTGGATCGTGAGATCGCGAAGCTGTCGCCGGGCCTGGAGCAGATGGGGCAGGGGCTGAAGGATTCCGCTGGCTCGATGCTGATTGGTCTGCGTGCGCAGGGTGCTCCCGACGGTGTGTTGGTGCCGCTGACAAATGCGTTTGCACATGCCACGCAGTTTGCGCTGTATTCCGCTGTCGGCGCGTTGACTATTGGCTTCCTCTGCTCGCTGAAGGTACTGCAGTTGCGCAGGCAGGCTGAGAAATCGAATTAGCGATGTGGAATATTCGGGTGAGGGGCCGTGTTGGAAATTGGTGTCACAACATCAATCGTGGCAGTCTTATCGTTTGTCTCTTAACCGGACTTGCTAGATAGAAATGACCAACATGAAAATGCTCACAAAGCGGCGTTGGCTCGATTACGGCCGAATCTCCACTTCCTCCTGTCGCTAAACACTTCGGGGCTTCCGCCTCGCTGCGCCTGTCTCTTCGAGGCTGAGCTCAGCGGCCTCGGATCCCGTCGCGCGCATTTGTCAGACGGCATAAGGCGCGGCACAAGTGTTTTCAGAGAAATAAAACTCCAGGAGGAAAAGTGAATAAATTTAAATGGGCGACCGGCTTCGGTGCCCAAGTTGTCTATGGCCTGATTATTGGTCTCATTTTGGGCTTCATGGCCCGCAGTACTGGCGATGACTCCTCGCTGCGCACAGCGCTCGACGAGGTCGGCAGTACCTACGTCACGCTGTTGAAGCTGCTCATCCCGCCACTAGTTGTCACCGCAGTCGTAGTGTCGATTGCCAACCTGCGTCAGGTCGCAGGTGCAGCCAAGCTGGCTGTTTCGACACTGATTTGGTTTGCCATTACGTCCTTTGTATCGGTGGTCATCGCCATCGTGCTGGGCTTGGTCATCAAACCGGGCGTTAACTCTGGTGTGGATGCCTCGGCAGCGCAAGAGCCGAGTTCCGTGGGCTCCTGGTGGGGATTCCTGCAGAGCATTGTCCCGCAGAACTTCCTCGGCCTTGGCGTGAAGATCAGCGAATCTGACGGTGCTGTATCTGGATCGCTGAACTTCAACGTCCTGCAGCTGCTGGTCATCGCGATTGTCTTCGGTGTCGCCGCAGTGAAGGTTGGCCCGAAGGCTGAGCCATTCATCGAGTTTTCCGGCTCTCTTTTGACCATCGTGCAGAAGGTCCTGTGGTGGGTCATCCGTCTGGCACCGATTGGTACCGCAGCCCTCATCGGCCACGCCGTCGCTGAGTATGGCTGGGAAGCGCTCGGCAGCCTGGGCAAGTTCGCCATTGCTATTTACGTTGGCCTGTTCCTGGTCATTGCAGTCGTGTACCCAGTCGTGCTGAAGATTCATGGCATTAGCCCAATCGACTTCTTCCGTCGCGTCTGGCCAGTGACCTCGCTCGGCTTCTTCACCCGTTCGTCTATGGGCGTCATGCCAGTCACTGAGCGCGTTGTCTCCCGTCGTCTGGCAGTGCCGGATGAGTACGCCTCCTTCGCCGTACCGCTGGGCGCCACCACGAAGATGGATGGTTGCGCCGCCATTTACCCGGCTATCGCGGCTATCTTCGTCTCGCAGTTCTACGGTGTGCCGTTGGACTTCACGGACTACCTGCTCATCATTTTCGTCTCCGTCATCGGTTCGGCTGCAACTGCTGGCACCACCGGCGCTACCGTCATGCTGACCCTGACCCTGTCGACCCTTGGCCTGCCACTCGCCGGTGTCGGCCTCCTGCTGGCTGTCGAGCCGATCGTGGATATGGGCCGCACTGCGGTGAACGTCACCGGTCAGGCTGTGGTCCCGTTGGTCGTCGCAAAGCGTGCGGGAATCTGGGACAAGGACGAGTGGGACGCCAGCGCCAACGCCGACCTGTCGCCAGCCGACGAGTCGGACGACGAGTCTGCAGACGCGCCTGCTGAGAAGTCCGAGTCCGCCGAAAAGTCCGAGTCCGCCACGCTTGCGTAGTCTTGAGGCCATGACTTCTTGGAAGCCCTCTGTTCTTGCGCAAGTTGATCAGTGGCCAGTTGACACGGTCGCGGCTGCCGTGCGTGCCGATGATGGCAGTTGGCACACCCACGGTGATAGCGGTCGCGTTTTTGAGCTCGCTAGCGTGACCAAGTTACTGGCCGCTGTGGGCATGCTTGTGGCCGTCGAAGAGGGCGCGGTGGAGCTCGACCAAGAGCTCACGCCACCCGGTCACGGCGCGACTGTGCGTCACCTTCTGGCACACGCCGGCGGGGTGGGCTTTGCCAGCCGCGAGCTGGAAAAAGAACCAGGGGAGCGGCGCATTTACTCCTCCGCGGGCTTTGACATCATCGCCGATGCCATCGCTGCGGAGGCAGAGATGCCGTTTAGTGAATACCTGCGCCAGGCCGTGTTTGAGCCGCTGGGGATGTCAGATTCCGTGCTGGATGGCTCGGCAGGGCATGGCGCGCGCAGCAGTGTCGCTAATCTCATGGCCTTCGTCGATGAGGTTCTCGCCCCTACTCTGCTGCATCCCGATACCGTGACCGAAGCGTTGACCGTGCAGTTCCCGGGCCTGAATGGTGTCGTGCCGGGCTATGGTATGCAACGTCCGGCCGATTGGGGTCTGGGCTTTGAGATTTTCGGACACCCCGATTCCAAGCAGGGGCTGTGGTTTGGTGCTTCGATGCCCAAGGATGTCGCAGGCCACTTCGGGCAGGCGGGCACATTCCTGTGGTTGCATCGTCCAACCGGGCGGGCGGCGATCGCTTTAACCGATCGAGCCTTCGGCGAATGGGCTAAGCCGCTGTGGACTGACTTCAACGATGAACTATGGCGTGAACTGGAAGAACACGCTAAAGATTAAGGGGATATGAGCTAAGTCGGCGTCGCTTGCGGCGCCGATTTTTCGTCTCAGCGCTAAATCACATCTGGGGGATTAAGGACAACTTGAGGGTTGCCAGCAGCCGTCTCGGAAATAACAATCATAAACACGTGCAACGCAAACCTCAGAAGTGTTGTTTTACCGCAGTGCTTTTTCTGCAGTGTGGCAAGTGTCGTTGGATGAGTTCGTAGGGGAAGACGAATCTCGTCTTACACCAATTGACCGCAACTTTTCCGAGGACCTTCGTCTATGCGCACCCAACTTTCAGGCGTCCTGTGGATTCACAGCATGCCAGGGCCGCTGCAACCACACATCACGTGGGCGCTGGCCCGACTCAGCATGCCCGATGGCACTAAGCCAGGCCGGGATATTTGGCGTGCGACCGACCAGGATGCCACTTTGTGCGCCGAGGTGCCTTTCACTGCAAGTGCTGACACCATCGCCACACTGGTGGACAACCTGGCTAGGTGGCCCCGCCTCTATTTCGAGCTGGCGCAAGACCCAGCCGTGGATGATGACGGCTACGCCATCGATGGCATGCGCTACTGCCATACCCCGCAGCTGGGGACTTTCGCCGGACAGACCGATGCCGCCGGAAACATCGTGGTCAACGAGGATGCGCTGCGTTCCATCATGGCACGCGGCGGCGACATCGCAGGCGCCCTCGACGCGGCCATCGGCGGGCCGTGGGATCGCGTGTTAGAGCCGATGCGCATGATGACGGCAGGCTACGCCCCCGAAGAGTGCTTTACGACGTCTACCCCTGCCGGACCCGACAGTGCCAGCGGCAACTCGACCGCTGGCAACGCAGACCTCGGTGGGGTAGAGGCAGCTAACGTGCTGCAGCTCTACCCGCGCCGGGCGGCGATGTAGTCAACTACATCGCCAAGGGTCTTAAACGAGGAAATGTCCTCGTCCTCAATGCGAACTCCCAGCTCTTCCTCACAGCGGACGGCCAACTCTACGACGCTCAAGCGGTCAAAGCCGTAGTCGGTCAGCGGAGTGGAGAGCTCTAAGGACTCCACCGCGTCGTTAGCCATCTTTTTGACGATTGCCGCGACCTCTCCGTGAAGACCTGCGGGCAGGTCAGCGTCGGCGGAACCCTTCTTCGAGCCCGCGTTCGCTGCATTGGGTGAGGCATCGTCAGCGTCACCGGCGCCGGTGACCTGTGTGCCCAGTAGGGCGCTGAGCTGATCTCCAAGGCTAGAGGTCATTATTCAGCGTCCTGAGTGGTTGCGGTTGGGTCGGTAATCTGCAGCTCTTCGGCTGCTTCCTGGGCGACACTCTTGTCGAGCTTGCCAGCGCGTGCCAGTGCGGCCAGGGCCGCAACAGCGACTGACTCGCCGTCGGAGTTGAAATAGCGGCGAGCGGCCGGACGGGTATCCGAGAAGCCGTAGCCGTCGGTGCCGAGGACGGTGTAGTCCCCCGGAACCCACTTGCGAATCTGCTCCGGGACCGCACGCTGGAAATCAGTCACCGCGATGAACGGCCCATCGGTGTCGGACAGCTGGCGGGTAACGAAGGCGTCCTCGACCTCTTCAGCCGGGTTGTGCAGACGCTCAGTGTCACGCTCGTGTCCATCGCGAGCCAGCTCATTCCACGAAGTCACCGAGTAAATCGAGGAAGCCACACCGTAGTCTTCCAGGATGTCCGCGGCGCGCAGCGCCTCCTGCATGCCAATGCCGGAAGCCAGCAGGTTGACGTGCTTGTCGCCCTCGGCCTTGCGGAAGCGGTAGATACCGCCAAGCAGCCCTTCGACATCGAGGTCTTCCGGGACAGCCGGCTGCGAAGTCGGCTCATTGTAGATAGTCAGGTAGTAGATGACATCTTCGCCGCGCTCCGGACCATACATGCGGTCGATACCGTCGCAGACGATGTAAGCAATCTCGTAGCCGAATGCTGGGTCGTAGGAGACCACGGACGGGTTCGTAGCTGCCAGCAGCTGGGAGTGACCGTCCATGTGCTGCAGGCCTTCACCTGTCAGCGTCGTGCGACCGGCGGTGGCGCCGAGTAGGAAGCCGCGGGACATTTGGTCACCGGCAGCCCAGATGGAGTCAGCCGTGCGCTGGAAACCGAACATCGAGTAGAAGATGTAGAGCGGAATCATGGCCACGCCATGGGTGGCGTACGCCGAGCCGACAGCGGTAAACGACCCCACAGAGCCCGCCTCGGAAATGCCCTCGTGCAGAATCTGACCGTCCTTCGCTTCCTTGTAGGACAGCATCAGTTCATGGTCGACCGGAGTGTAGTTCTGGCCGTGCGGGTTGTAGATCTTCAGCGTCGGGAACCAGGAGTCCATGCCGAAGGTGCGGGCCTCATCAGGGATGATAGGCACGAAGCGGTCCTTGAGATCCTTATCGCGCATCAGGTCCCTGAAAACACGCACCGTCGCCATAGTGGTGGCAACCTTTTGTTTACCTGATCCCTTGAGGAGGTTTTTCAGGGTTTCCGGCTTTGGCGTTGTCAGTGGTTCGTAGCTAGTGCGACGCTCCGGCACGAAACCGCCGAGTTCCTTGCGGCGCTCCAGCATGTACTGCACTTCCTCGGACTCTGGGCCCGGGTTGTAGTATGGCGGCAGGTAGGGATCCTTCTCCAGCTCCTCGTCGGAGATCGGAATGCGCTGGTTATCGCGGAAAAGCTTCAGATCATCGAGCGTCAGCTTCTTCATCTGGTGGGTCGCGTTGCGGCCCTCGAAGTTATGGCCGAGGCCATAACCCTTAACCGTGTGCGCCAGAATGACGGTCGGCTGATCCTTGGTCTCCAAGGCTTTCTTGTAGGCAGCGTAAATCTTGCGGTAGTCGTGGCCACCGCGACGGAGGTTCCAAATCTCCTCGTCGGTCATGTCCTCGACCAGCTTGGCAGTGCGCGGGTCACGGCCGAAGAAGTGCTCGCGCACCCAAGCGCCGTTGTTAGCCTTCAGCGTCTGGTAGTCGCCATCGCAGAACTTATTCATCAGGTCGACTAGTGCGCCGTCCTTGTCCTTAGCGAAGAGCTCGTCCCACTCGCGGCCCCAAACGACCTTGATGACATTCCAACCAGCGCCGCGGAAGAACGACTCCAGCTCCTGGATGATGCTGGTGTTGCCGCGCACCGGACCGTCGAGGCGTTGCAGGTTACAGTTAATGACGAATGTCAGGTTATCCAGGTTGTTCAGCGCCGCATGCTGAATGGCGCCACGAGATTCCGGCTCGTCCATTTCGCCGTCACCGAGGAAGGCCCAAACGTGCTGCTGGGAGGTGTCCTTGATGCCGCGGTCATGCAGGTAGCGGTTGAAGCGTGCCTGGTAGATGGCGTTGAGCGGACCAAGGCCCATGGACACCGTCGGGAACTCCCAGAATTCTGGCATGCCATGCGGGTGCGGGTAGGAGGGAAGGCCCTTGCTCTTGCCGAGGGAGACTTCCTGACGGAAACCGTCGAGGTCCTCTTCGGTCAGACGCCCCTCTAGGAATGCGCGGGCGTACATACCCGGCGAAGCGTGGCCCTGGAAGAAGACGTGGTCACCGCCGCCTGGGTGGTTTTTGCCGCGGAAGAAGTGGTTAAAGCCGACCTCGTAAAGCGGTGCGGCGCCCGCATAGGTGGAGATATGTCCGCCCACGCCGATACCCGGACGCTGTGCGCGATGGACCATAATTGCCGCATTCCAGCGAATCCACTTGCGGTAGCGGCGCTCAATGTCCTCATCGCCTGGGAATTCTGGCTCCATCTCAGTTGGGATGGTGTTGACGAGGTCTGTCGAGGTCAGCGGCGGTAGAGCCACGCGCTTTGCCGTGGCACGTTCCAGCAGGCGCAGCATGAGGAAACGTGCGCGCTCCGGACCTGCCTCTTCTAACAGTCCGTCGAGAGACTCAAGCCACTCCTTGGTCTCTTCAGGATCTGCATCCGTGAGATAGGAGGCGACCCCATCACGGATAAGGGCAAAGTTTGACTCATCAGAGTGGGCTTGTGGCGTACCCGACGAGGTATCGGACATTGTGAGCTCCTTTCAGTCCCTGAAGGAAAGGCAAAGGTTATTTTTCTCCACTCTACGTCTGAATCGTTTGTTGTGCCCCTAGCCGTTTCTTGCACACGCTTTCACCGAACAATCCGGTCGGCTTTACGACGAACATTGCGAAGAACACTGCGAAAACTGCACCTTTTTGGGGAAATTCTTATTTTGCAGCTGTGAAAAATGTATTTGAGCGGTAAAATTTCCCCACATAGCTCGAAAAATCGAGCTGGATATTTTTTCTAGAGGAGGAAAAGGGAAGTGGTCAACGCCACAGGCGCTGCTCATGAATATGCGAGCAGGCTCGGCATCAAGGAAGGTCAGCTAGTCCAGGAGGTTGGCTGGGATACGGACTGTGACTCAGCGATCAGTGAGTCGGTCGAGAATTTCCTGGATGCAGACCTGCTCGACGAAGACACGGATGAGGTTGTCGACGTCGTATTGCTGTGGTGGCGTGAAGAAGACGGCGACTTGGTCGATGGTCTTGTGGATGCTTCCCGCCCTTTGGAGGATGAAGGCCGCGTTTGGTTGCTCACGCCGGGTGCTGGTCAGCCGGGTGCCATTGATCCTGGTGTGATTGACGAGTCCGCACAGCTGGCAGGTTTCTCCAACACCTCGGCGCTTCGTCTGGGGGATTGGCAGGGCAATTGCCTGGTGCAGCGCTCTAGCTAGCCGGTTCTAGCTGATTGGCTTTAGCTAATCAGCTAAATTTGGCCACTAGCTGAGCTGTTGCTGGGTAGGGCTGCCGTGAGGCGGGCTGTCGTCGTTGAGAAAGTCTGCTTAAATAAACTGGATAAACGCTGTGTGTAGTGCGAAATTGGCAATCTATGTTTGCCGTGTGTTAAAGTTTCGCAGCAGCGCGGCGATAGCTCAGCGGTAGAGCTCTGGTTTTACACACCAGCGGTCGGGGGTTCGAAACCCTCTCGCCGCACAGTCATAATCCGTCCGGATTCTCGTAATGGAGAAACCGGGCGGATTTTTGTTTGTGCTAAACTCCCGGTCTGTGCGTTTTACCAAATCGCTAGTAACCATCATTGTTGCCGGATCTCTACTTGCGGGCCCACAGGCCTACGCAATTGGAGGAGACGGTAAACCAGTAATCGACGCTGCCACCTGTAAGGCAATGGTCAAAGCCGCAAATGCAGGCGAGCCGGTGGAGGATCCATCGATTCTTCATCTCTCCGACAAGATGCCTTCCTACCTTGCCGACGGCACCCTGGACTACGTTGTTGCTCCAGACTTTCCGTACCGCGCGCAGCTGGACGCTGCTGCCCAAGAGTGGAATGAAAAGCTCGGTGGCAAGGTCGTGCTCCGGGAAGTGACCAAAGACAAAGCTGATTCGGATACCGTGAGCGTTCGCTACGTGCCTAAGCCGAACTCGCACGTTTTGGCTTCTGCATCGGAAATTAGTAAAGAAATGACGGTTTTCGTTACTTCCACACTCTATCCTGATGCAATTCGCAGCACGCTTGCACACGAGTTTGGGCACCTACTCGGTATCCGGCACACCTGTGATTACACCTTGATGGCTGCATCTTCGCACCGTCATCCGGCAGCACATGTCACTCCGCTCGATGTCGTAGCCGTTCTGCAGGGACAGTTCGATTAAATTGCGTATAAAAGCCAGAAGTCGACGCCTCTGGCGACGCGGTGCAGCCATCGCTGCGGGATATGCGCTTGACCGCATTTTCGCAGATCCCACCAATCACCATCCGGTGGCAATCTACGGGCAGGCCGTCAGCAAACTTGAGCGCCGAATTTATGCCGATTCCAAGGCGCGCGGTGTAGCTTTCACCACAATCGCAGTGGCCGCACCGGTAGTGCTTACCGCCGCAGTCAGTACAGTCGCCCCGACCCTCGCACTGACTGCCACCACGTGGGCATCGCTCGGCGGCACTACCCTCCGCCGCACGGGCGAACGTATGGCCGACCGACTTTCCGCCGGAGATATCGATGCCGCTCGTGCGCTAGTGCCGTGGCTATGCTCGCGTGATCCGAAAGCTCTCGACGCTGATGGCATCGCCCGAGCCACCGTCGAATCGCTCGCCGAGAATACCTCCGACGCCGTCACCGGCACGCTCATGTGGGGTGCCATCGCAGGCGCTCCTGGTGTGGTCGCTCATCGAGCGGCCAATACCCTCGACGCGATGGTGGGGTACCGCAACGCTCGCTATCGCCAGTTCGGGTGGGCTAGTGCACGGCTTGACGACGTCGCCGGGTTCCTCCCCGCGAGACTTACAGCTGTCGCAACTGTGGTTGCAGGCCCGAATCGTCGTCAAGCATTGGCAGCGTGGCGACGAGACGCCGGCAACCACCCAAGCCCGAACGCAGGCGTCGTGGAGGCGAGCGCTGCAGGCGCGCTGGGGCTGCAGCTGGGCGGCGCGACGGTGTATCCCAGTGGAGTGGAGATGCGCCCGGTGCTTGGCAGTGGTCGGAGACCTGCGGTGGCAGATGTTCGGCGTGCGGCTGAGCTGAGCAAGCGAGTACAAAATATTGTTGCGCTCAGCTGCGCCGGAGCAGCAGTAATCGCCGGATGTATCCGGCGCGTGAAAGCGCGAGCTGAGAGTTAGAAACGCTCGTCGTATCGGTTGTCGCGGTAACCTGCGGCGCGGTGTCCAGTGTTGCCGTAGCGTTGCGCCATGCGCTGGCGGTGCAGCTCGGCGGCGCGATCCTCTTCGGACTTAGCCTGCGGAGGAGTGGGAGTGGTGGCATCGTCCGATTCGGGTGTTGCGTCCTCAGAGTCATCAGCGTCATCTACTGGTTCCGCGGCTTCGGCATCGCGGAGGTTCTTAGCCATCTCCTCTTGCTCCGCGCGGTCTCGTCTGCGCTCGACGATTTCAGCACGAATGAACCAGACGACGGCCAGCGGCACGAGAGCGCCGAAGAAAATCCACTGAATGCCGTAGGAGAGGTAGGGGCCGGACTCCAGAGCGGGCAGCGGAATGGCCTCGATGACGGCATCAGATTTGTCCGAGAGCTGAAGCCAATCGGGGTTGAGTTCGGTGTCGACTAGCTCGGACACTTCCTTGGTATTGATTCCGTAGACCTGCGGCGGGGTGCCGGGGATTGGGGCGGTCTCGGCGGGAATCTCGTTTCGGCGGGTAAAGGCCGAGATAGTCAAGGTGCCCTTCGGGGCTGGCTCAACATTGGGGGTGCTGGAGTCTGTCGGACGTACAAAGCCGCGGTTGACCAGGTAGTTTTCGCCATTGTTAGCGACGAAGACATCAAGTACCTGGACGGCGGGGGCCCCATTGACCGGACGGTTACGCAATAGCACGCGGGTATCCGGCAGGAAGGACCCGGTGGCGGTAACGCGACGCCATTCGTTGCCCTCGACGAACCCTTTGCCCTTGGGCATTAGCTCATTGACATCTACGGGGTCGAGCTCGAATGAGTGCTCAAGCTGCTGATTGCGATGCTGCGTCGCAGTGTTCTTACCCAACTGCCACGGAGCCAGAACAGTAAATGCGAGATAGGAAAACGCAATGGCGACAATGGCAGTGAGAACCCATCCAGGGGTCAGAAACTGGCGCACATTCTTAAACACATTCATTGAGCTTACCCGGTGGTGTGGATGGCACTAGAGCGGCTGGTGATTGGCGGTGCGGAGATTGAGTGAACTTCGGGTAAAGTTATTTGAGCGTATTTGACGGGGAATCTACCCGGGGATAGATGGAAAGAGAGGTGTCGTGGTGGGCACGCAAACAGCGAAATCTTCGCCTTCACGCCGCTTCAGCACAGTCTCGCGCCAGTTCATCAAGTTCGGTCTGGTCGGCGGCACAGGTGTGGTTGTCAACCTGATTGTCGTGATTATTGCCCGCAAGTTGGGCCTCAGTCTGGGCACCAATGAGCACGACGTGTTTATGAACTTGTTCGGAACGCGGTGGAATATCCGTTACTCCCACGTCTATGCAACTCTGGCGTTTGTCGTGGCTAACATCTGGAACTTCCAGCTCAACCGGTCCTGGACTTTCCGAACTGACAATCGCCCGAACTGGTTTAGACAGTTCTTCCCGTTTTTATTTGCAGGTATCTCAGCACTGATTGTGAACCTGGTTGTTATCACGCTGCTGACTAACCCCACCTCGCCACTGGCACTGCCGGTGGATATTTTCGACGACTCCACCGGCTTTAGGAACCGCCTCTACTGGGCAAACCTCATCGGCGTCATCTTGGGTACGCCCGCTAACTTCATCTTGAATAAGATTTGGGCGTTTCGAAACCGGGGCAATGCCAGCAAAACAAAAGAAAAGGTTGTTTTGAAACCTTAACGCTCAGAGGCCAGCGCCAGAGTCTCACGCAACCATGCGATGATTCCCGGCGTCGCGGCCTCAATTTCGTTTCGAGTGCGGACGAATCCCTCCGGACCTCCGTAGTAAGGATCGGCCACGACGGCCCCCTTCGGGGATGCCGGGTCGAAGGAACGCATCAGGCGAATCTTCTCTTTTGGCACGCCAGCGTGGAGTAGACCATTGATGTGCGATTCATCCATGGCGATGAAAAGCGTTGCATCCATGTGCTCATCGCCCAGCTGTGCCGCGGTGTGGTTCGGATCGTAGCCAGCATTTTCCAGCTCGGCTTGTGCTCGCTCGTCGGCGGGTTCGCCGACATGCCAGCCGCCGATTCCGCAGGAGGCGAGCAGGACATCGTCGGCAAGCGCATTGGCTTCAACCGCGTCACGGACGATGATTTCAGCCATGGGGGAGCGGCAGATATTTCCGGAGCAGACAAACACGACGTACACGGACTCAGTACGATGCGACGAGTTCATAAGCATAATAGGCAAAACCAAACTTCTCGGAAAATAAAAATAGGATTGTCACTAATCGTTGACGAGTCTTAAAGATACAACATTTCCCGCACAACACGATTCAGGTCCTCAGGCGAGGACGCCACCGCCGCTGCCGATGCCCACTCAGATTCTGAGCCGTAGCCCCATTTAACAGCGATGGCGGGGATACCGAACTGTGCGGCGCCCTCAAAATCATGGATACGATCGCCGACCATTACGACCGAACCACGCGGGCGCACTGCTTCATCGGTTTCAATGCCCAACTCCTTGAGCGTGTACTCAATGACCTCGGTCTTTGTCTGTCGTGAGCCGTCGTCGCTGGCGGCGCCGATGAAGTCAAAGGCGTCGAGAAGCCCGAAATTGTCCAGGGTCTTGCGGGCGAAGTAGTCGCCCTTGGACGTCGCAGTGGCTAGTTGGACACCTGCTGCCCGCCAATCGCGCAGGAGCTCCGGCCAGCCGGGGAACATCTCGGCACGCTGCCAAGCACCGGCGTGTTGATGCTCCATGTACACAGCGAAGGCTCGGTCGACTTGTTCGTCGGAAAGTCCGAGGGATGCGAGTGTCTCCACCATTGGCGGGCCGGGGATCGTGTTGATAAAGCTTTCGGGCGGAAATGGGTGGTCAATTGCCTTCAATGCAAGGCGGAATCCATGTGCGATTGCGGGGAGAGAATCGGCGATGGTGCCGTCGACATCAATAAGGACAGTGGGGCGATGGCCAGTGGACATATTGTTCATCCTAAAAGGTCATTAGGCTGGATGGCATGTTAGACGACCCGCTGCGCTATCACGGCGATCAGGCCGCCCATGGCGCTGACCTGGACTTTGCCGTCAATGTTCACGGCACCACACCGCAGTGGCTGCAGGACTCGCTGGCCACGTCCCTCGGAGAACTTGCCGCGTATCCGTCTGCGCAGCTCGATGCCGACGTCCGCGCTGCCATTGCCACCAACCACAATCGCAGCGCCGACGAGGTACTGCTTCTCCACGGCGTCGCCGAGGGCTTTTCGCTCTTGCCGCACCTGGGCTTGCCCGCCACCATCGTCCAGCCGCAGTTCACCGAACCTGAAGCCGCGTTCCGCGCCGCGGGAGTCGGGGTGGATTCGCTGGTACTACCGTCGCCGTACACGCTCACGCCTACGCTTGCCGACGTCCACGAGAACGCCTCCTCCCCGCATTCCCAGCAGCTTGACGGCCGGATGGTCATCATCGGCAATCCGACTAACCCCACCGGTGTTGCTCATTCAGCGGATGACCTGCGGGGGCTCGCCAGCCGTTGTGGGATCTTGGTCGTGGATGAGGCATTTATGGACGTCGCCGATGGTGAGATTATTCGGCGGTGCTCGCTAGCTGATTGCAGGCCG
Organism: Corynebacterium sp. HMSC076C10; assembly: GCF_001812455.1. Lineage (NCBI taxonomy): Bacteria > Bacillati > Actinomycetota > Actinomycetes > Mycobacteriales > Corynebacteriaceae > Corynebacterium > Corynebacterium sp. HMSC076C10. The sequence continues at coordinate 52,601 of NZ_KV809158.1, read as the reverse complement.
GGGGAAGCGAACAGTATCCCCGATAATGTCATCGTTTTCCGCAGCATGACTAAGACCTGGGCAATCGCAGGCCTGCGCTGTGGTTACGCGCTGGGAACCCCTGAGCTCCTGGCGAAGTTGGGGCGACTGCGTCCGCACTGGCCACTGGGCACGCTGCAACTTACCTCTATGGCGGCAATCGCGCGTCGCGAGGCAGAGCTGTTGCCACAAATCCGCGCTGAGATTGGTCAGCAGCGCGAGGCTATGACACAGCTGTTAGTAGCCGCCGGCTGGCAGGTGTTGGATTCCAAGGCTCCCTTTGTGCTGGCACGCCCGGGGGTTGCCCTGAGCACGCATGATGGTCCGGGCGCTGCGGAGGTTGACGTCGTCAAGCACGAGCGCCTGAGACAGCGGCTCGCTGCGCGCGGAGTAGCCGTGCGGCGTTGCGACACCTTCGCCGGTTTGGACGGTTCGTGGTGGCGGCTGGCTGTGCGGGACGAGACGAGTGTGCGGCGGCTTATTGCGGAAGTAGCGGATTTGCTGTCGCAGAACTGATGGGGCGGGGCAGAGTTCACTACGCTGGAAGAGAAGCTGGAGAGAAATGCATGTTGAAGGGATGGATGTATGACGGACTCTGCGCAGACCCGTGCCGAGGGTAATAACACGGTGGTGACCGTCGCCGACGTGCGTGCGGCGATGGATGCGGCCTACCCGCCGGCACTGGCGGAGAGCTGGGATAAAGTCGGCCTGATTTGCGGTGACCCGCAGGATGAGGTGCGTCGTATCGCGTTGGCGCTGGACTGCACTGACGAGGTTGCAGATCGCGCGATTGCCTCCGGTGCTCAGATGCTCGTTGTGCACCATCCGCTACTTCTGCGTGGTGTGAATTCCGTGGCGGCGGATACACCGAAGGGTCGGATTATTCATAAGCTGATCCGGGCAGGTGTAGCTCTTTTTGCAGCGCACACCAACGCTGACAGCGCCCGACCGGGTGTCAACGACCAGTTGGCCACGGTGCTCGGAGTTGAACCGGGTGCGCCGCTGGCTCCGCAGCCGGCTCCCGGCTTGGATACCTGGACGGTGAAGGTTCCGGCAGATCACGTCGATAAGGTCGCGCAAGCCATGTTTGAGGCGGGCGCGGGCACTATCGGCGACTACGACAGCTGTGCGTTTCGCATTAACGGCCGCGGCCAGTTCCGCCCGCTGAGCGGGGCGAATCCCTTCATCGGTGCCGAGGGGCAGATTGAGTATGTCGAGGAAGTGCGCCTGGAGATGGTCGCGCCACGGTCCGTGCGCGCGGCGATTGTCAAGGCTCTCGTTGCAGCGCATCCGTATGAGGAACCGGCCTTCGACATCGTGGACAATCAAGCCACCGGCTTGGATCCACAGCAGGCTGTGGGCATTGGGCGAGTGGGCACGCTGGATACGCCGATGCCATTTAAGGACTTCGTCGCCCGTGTGGCTGAGCGCCTGCCTGCAACGGCATGGGGCGTGCGTGGCGCAGGCGATCCGGAGCGGATGATTCGCACGGTTGCCGTCGCATCTGGTTCAGGTGACTCTTTCCTGGACACTGTGGCAAAGATGGGCGTCGATGCGTTCGTTACCTCTGACCTGCGGCATCATCCTGTCGATGAGACACTGCGGACCGCGGACTTCTGCGTGGTGGACACGGCTCACTGGGCCAGCGAGTTCCCCTGGTGCTACCAGGCCGCAGACATGCTGGCCGAGAGGCTCGGGGTCGCGACCGAGGTCCTTGAGGTGCGCACCGATCCCTGGACAGTGGCAAAATCGTCGACACAGGCAAGGAAGTGAAGACCATGAGGCTTAGTCCACAAATCCAAGTTGCGATGTTGGAAAAGGCGGAAAACCAAACTCAGTTGGATGGGCTCACCGCCCGCCAGAACGTTCTGCCCGAGCGTGCTGAGTTGCAGGAGCTGCGCAAAAAGCACAGCCGTCAGGCCAGTGAGGCAGCGCGCTCCAAGCTCAGCGCCTCCGATATCGGCCGCGATATTGCCAAGCTGGAATCGGACATCAACAAGCTGAAGGCCCGCGAAAAGGCTGACCGTCTGTCGCTCGGTGCCGCAGAAGACGCATCCACGCGCCGTGACCTCGAGCACGACCTGCGCTCCACCAAGCGCCGCCGCGAACGCGCTGAACAGGAACTCCAGCAGTACGAGCGCATGCAGGAGGCCTATCAGGTCGACGCTGAGCACGAATACGACGCCGACGAGGCGCACGATGACATCGTCGCCGCCAAGCAAAGGCTTAACGACGCCGAGGTTGACCTCATTGCGCGCATTTCCATCGCTGAGACCCGAATCGAAGAGGCTGACAAACTCATTGATGGTTCGGCAGCCAAGCTGTACCGTCGTCTAGCGCTTGCTAACGGCATCCCCGTTGCCCGCTTAAACGGACGCACCTGCGGTTCCTGCTTCATGGAGCTCGATGTAGGAACCGTGCATGAATTCACCACGCTTGCGCCGGAAGAAGTGACGTTTTGTCCTGAATGTGGCGCGATGATTGTGCGTGCGGAAACGCTGGGAGCGGTGAAAGGCGCGTAAATGAGCCAGGCTGCAGACAAGCGCGATAGCGCGCCGGGCTGGACGGGTGCGACTACAGATCCCACGCGGTTGGTGCTGCTGCGCCATGGGCAGTCGCCAATGTCGATTCGCCGGGAGTACTCGGGAAGCCGTTCGAACCCCGACCTGACAGAGGTGGGCAGACAGCAAGCGGAAGCGGCAGCACGTCACCTGGCGGCGTTGGTCGATAGCGGCAACATGAGTTTCTCGGCGATTGTGGCCTCTCCACAGCGTCGTGCACAGCAGACCGCAGAGGCGGCAGCCAAAGCGCTCGGCCTGGACATCCACGTTGAAGAGGATCTGCGCGAGACCGACTTTGGGCAGTGGGAGGGCATGACTTTCTCCGAGGCTCACAACGCCACCCCTGAGCTGCACAGTTCCTGGCTTGCGGATCCGACCGTGGCGCCACCGGAGGGGGAGGATTTCCGCACGGTCGATAGCCGAGTGAGCGCCACGCGTGAGCGCATCGCTCAACAATTCGGTGCCTCGGATGTGCTGGTAGTCAGCCATGTCACGCCAATCAAGTCGCTGCTGCGCCAGGGGCTCGGCTGCGGCTTTGAAATCTTCACTCGCCTGCACTTGGACCTGGCCAGCCTCTCCATCGCGGAGTTCTACGCAGATGGGCCGACATCAGTGCGGCTGATTAACGACACCAGCTACCTGCGTGGTTAGCAGCCGAGCACGGCGGGTTATTTGAATTGCGGTTGTGGCGGGTACACTAACCATTCGAGCGAGCCGGCCGGGTGATCGCGGCAGTTAACGGAACCGGACGCCTCTTTTACAGAGTGTGTCCAGGCCGCTGTCGAGGAAAGTCCGGACTCCACTGGGCATGGTGGTTGCTAACAGCAACCCAGGGTGACCTGCGGGAATAGTGCCACAGAAAATAGACCGCCGGGCGCACAGCCGATGTCTTTGACGTAAAGCTGTGGAGATCCGGTGAGGGTGAAAAGGTGCGGTAAGAGCGCACCAGCGGGGCAAGTGATTGCACCGGCTAGGTAAACCCCACCAGGAGCAAGGCAAAATCGCGCATGCTTCGTCGTGCGCGTGCGCGAGTGTTTGAGGGCTGCCCGTCCGATACTCGCGGGTGTGCTGCTTCAGGCTGTCAGCAATGGCAGACCGAGATGGATGATCGCCACCCGGCGCTTTCCGAAAGGAGCGCCGAGGGACAGAATCCGGCTCATAGGCCGACTCGTTCACACAAGCTTTATTACTCGACCACCGCGCCGGCCGCAGTGTTCTCCACACGGATGGTCTCGGAACCGCCGTCGTTAAGCGCGGAGGCAATCCGATCGGCATCGTCGACGTGGGACCACATCACCAGCGATGCACCCGGGCACGGCGCACAACGGGCAATCTTCTCGCAATCGATGGTGTCGGTCAGCTCGGAAATCTGCCCCAGCACAGAGCTTGCCGACGGCGCGGAGCCACGCTCACTGACATCGCGCGAAACCCCTGCGATGGCTGCTTGAATATCGCTGTGACGGATGTGGCCGATGACTGCGCGGGCGCGGTCGGAGGATGCGTCGGCTTCGTCAAGCCACTGAATGGCACGGCCGATGGTGGGGATGTCTTCGTCGTCCGGATGCACCTCGTGACGAGCACGCACCCAGTCCGCGACCCGCTCTTGTGAGTCGGGGAGGCTAGCGAGAGTCGGCACGCCAAAAGCGGCGCAGGCTTGCTGGAAGAACTCGTAGCGCTCCTCGTCGGGCGAACCGCCGGTGACATCGGGGGAGTAAGCGACGGTCAGTGCCAACGACTGAGGGAGAGCCGTCTGCGTGACTGCCTCATCGGAGTGGTTGATGCATAGCAGGCTGTCCGGGCGGCTGCGCAGTGCCGTGGTGTAGGGGTACAGCGGCCACGATTGCCCCTTAATCTGCACCATGGTCTCGTGGATAGCGGTGGCAATACGCGTGCGGGTGGGTACATCATCGCGGTCGCCAAAACGCGCATTGAGAGCCAGCGCGAGAGCACACTGAATTGCCGGAATCTCTCCAAAACCGCGACCTGGCGCGATAGTGGAGGCAATGGTGACCTTCAGGCCGTTGCTGTTGCGCGGAACGAGATGCAGCGAGTGCTGCAATGCGACGATGGCAGCCGCGACAGCGGTCGGCACCTGAGAAAAAGCGGCGGGGACGCTATCCGGGAAATCCATCTTGGTAGTTTCGCGCTTGTACACGACAACGAGCTGCTGCTCGTCGATTTCCTCGATACCGACCGCAGCATAGGCCGGAATGGCGGTGGCTAGGAGCATGCCGCCGGAGGACGCGCAGTCCTCACCCAACAGGTTGATGGAACCCGGGGCGTATGCAACTGAAGCATTAGAACCGACGGCATCGAAGACGTCGTTTACGACAGCGGGTGCGGCGGGCATGGGTGAAACCTCTCCAGAGATCGGACTCATAGTGCTGGTGTGCAGTGTTCGCGTTCAACGCTTGTGTTCTAAGGTGAACAATTCCGTCGATAATACCCGGGTCGGGGGACAGTGACAAACCTATATACTGGGATTTTATGTCGCCGCAGCGCACATGGCAGGCAAATGGTTGCCTCTCTGCAAGTTTGCTTATGTGTGGAGTTGGCGGTGGCAGAACCGCTTGATAACTCGACATGTTCTCGATGTGGAAGAGGAGAAAAATCGTGAGCGACAACAGCAGTAAGTGGTACTACCAGCCGTCGACGGGCACGGTGTTTCAGGGGAAGAAAACCGGTTGGGACGACCGAATGGGCCCCTACGATTCCGAAGAGGAAGCCCGCGCTGCCATGGAAAAAGTCGCCGAGCGCAACAAGGCGGCCGACGACTGGGATGAAGAAGATGACGACTGGGGCGTAGCTGAAAAATAAGGCTCTACGCCTTTAGGCCTTCTTGCCCTTCTTAATCTTCTTTTCCATCTTGCGGAAGGCCTTGAAAACCTTTGCCACGGCATCGTCGTACTCAGCCAGGGCCTTTAGGCCGTCGTAGTACTCCATCTGGTAAAGCACGCCGTATCCGAACGTGTCCCTGCCCGAACGGGAAGCACGCTTAGCGCGAGCCAGCACGAAGTCACGCGCAGTACAGGTGTCCTGGAAGTCACCGAGAACCGACTGCAGGTTCTTGCAGGCAGCGTAGAGCTTCTCGGTCGGCAGGTCCGCGTTCTGAGCAGCTTCCGCGCTGTAGCGGAGCTTCTTCGCAGCCTTGCGGACATCGTGGTAACGCTCGTCCAAATCTGCCTCTGGCAGATCAGCATCCTCGCGGCCATCGAGTACCAGGTTGTGGCGACGACGGAACTTCGAAAACGCGCTGCGCAGGTGATCGAGCAGCACAGCAGTGGTGTCGAGTTCCTTCGGTGCCGCTACCTTCTCCGGTGCGGCCTTGTCTGAGGTCGTGGAAACTGCTGCATCGGCTGCTGCAGTATCAGGCTCAGCCGCGACCTCGGAGTCGGCTGCCGAAGAATCCTCTGCGGCTGCGTTCTCCGCGCCGTCGGCAAGCGAATCATCCTTCTTCTTAGACTTCTTTTCCCCAGCCTCGGCCTCGTCCGCATTTGCGGCAATTGGCGGATTGGCGAGGAACTCATCGAGATCGTCGAGAAGTTGCAGGTACTCGCTGGAATTGAGTGCGAGAATAACGCGATGATGGGCGCGCTCGTAGTCCTTCTGGACATCCTCGACGAGATTCGCACGCAGCTCCTCGCCCAAAGCGGCGCTTTCGCGATTGGCCAGCAGCTCCTCCCAGCGCATAGCGACGACCTCAGCGTCACGAGCCACACCGAGAACACCCGCCAGCTGCTTGAGGTTGCTCTCCAACTCAGCGACCTTATCGCCCACGACAATGCCGTGGAAGGTCTGCATATGACTGCGCAGCTCACGAGTAGCGACGCGCATCTGATGCACCGAGTCAAACTCATCGCGGCGTACCTTCGGGTCGTACTCGACCATCTTGGCCACGTTAGCGGCCAGCGCATCGACCACAGTGCGCCCCGGAGTACCCTTCGGCAGCTTCGCTGGAACCGGCGGCAGGGGAGCGGAGTCGATGGAGTCACCCAACGCCGTCGCCAACTTCGAAGGGCTTTCCGACGGCACGGCGCCAGCCACCTCAGCGACCTTGGACATCGCTGCCATTACGGCCTTACCGTCCGGGTGATTTGCCCAATCCCCGAGCAGCTCAATCTCCCACTCACGCCAAGTAGTGGTTTCGCCGCCATCGAGGAAGGAAGTCGCCGTGACGTGATCATCCGCAAACTCCGCCATGGGCGTGCCATCGAGGGCAAACACCGTGGTGACGTGGCGCTCATTGTCTACCTGCGCGATTGGTTGCAGCGGGTGATTGCGCACAATTGCGCGCACGGGGGCAAGCAACTCGGTAGGCACGATGTAGTCGGCATCGCGGCCTTCACCGTTAACAGAGCCCTCTTCCAGGCCAACGCCATATTCGAGGCGACCGCCGGTACCCGGCGCCTTCAGATGCCACCCCTCATCGGGGCCGCCCGTGCGGCGACGCAGAGTGTGCTTGGACCGGGTCAGACGCAGGTCCGCCGTGTCCAGGTAAATCGCGGAGAGATTTCGCACCTCAGTGGTGGTGGAGCCAACCTGTGGAACGAAATCGAACGATGGGGCTACCACTTCTGGGGTAGCTGAGAACTTAGATTCCACCTCCAACGCCGCAGTTGGAGTTTTGGACTTAGAACCAGACTTAGATGCCATAACCACTAATTCTACCCCTGAATCGAAGAGCTAACCCGAGAAGTTCTGCGCCTCAGTAGGGAACTCGCGGGAGTGCACCTGGTCGACATACTGCTTCGCTCCCATGGTCAGCATCTCACCGACCTCTTCGAACACCGAACTAAACGACGGCCTGCGGCCATCGGCCGGAACTGCAAAGGCATCCTGCCAGACGAGAACCTGGCCATCGCACTGATTACCAGCGCCAATGCCACAGGTCGGGATGGATAGCTCGCGGGTAATCTCGGTGGCCAGATCCGCAGGCACCATCTCCAGGACCACGGCCGCGGCACCAGCATCGGCTACCGCATGGGCGTCGGCACGCAGCTGTTCCGCCCCCGCACCGCGCCCCTGTACCTTGAATCCGGACAGCGCGTTGACGGACTGCGGGGTGAAACCGATGTGCGCCATGACCGGAATGCCGGCGTTGACCAGCGCACGGATGCGCGGAGCGATACGAACGCCACCTTCGATCTTGATCATGTGTGCGCCGGTTTCGCGCATCATCTTCGCGGCGGACAGCACGGCCTGCTCATCGGAGGCCTCGTAAGTGCCGAAGGGTAGATCGGCAACAACAAGTGCGTTGCCAGCGCCCCGGACGACACCGCGCGCAAGCGGGATCATTTCTTCCAGCGAGATCTCGGTGGTGGTGTCGTAGCCGTAGACAACGTTTGCTGCAGAGTCGCCGACCAACAGTAGCTCGACACCGGCGGCGGAAAAAGCGCGCGCGGTGGAGTAGTCGTAGCAAGTCAGCATTGCCCAGGGGCGAGACTCAGCCTTCCATTCGGCCAGATTATTCAGACGAATCTTTTTTCCGCTCATGTCAATAGAGCATGCCATAGTCACCCGCAATTCGAGGCCACGAGGGCAGCGGTTATGGCACGGGTGCGGCAGTTGGCTAGCCACGCCGGATGGTCAAAATGTGTACCGCGAATCCGGGCACCTGGGTAACGTTGGAAAGTATGAACAGTCAGCAGGAATTCGTCCTCCGCGCAATCGAAGAGCAAGATATCCGTTATATCCGTCTGTGGTTTACCGACATTTTGGGGTATCTGAAGTCCGTTGCCGTCGCACCGGCTGAGCTCGAGGGCTCCTTTGAAGAGGGCATTGGTTTCGATGGCTCCGCGGTGGAGGGCTTTTCCCGCGTCTCCGAGGCTGACACTATCGCGCAACCGGATCCTTCGACGTTTCAGGTCATGCCGCGTCTGCATAAAGAAGACACAATCACGTCCGCGCGCATGTTCTGCGACATCGTCATGCCCGACGGTCAGCCGTCGTGGGCAGATCCACGCCAGGTGCTGCGCCGCCAAATTAAGGCGCTTGCCGACGAGGGCTTCCACGCGTTCATCCACCCGGAGATTGAGTTTTTCCTAGTAGAGAGCCTGGCTACTGATGGAAAGCCGCCGGTGCCAACGGACAATGGCGGTTACTTTGACCAGGCGGTCTACGACCGCGCACCGCGCTTTCGCCAAGAAGCGATCACGGTGTTGGAAGACATGGGAATCCCTGTGGAGTTCTCCCATCACGAAAACGCGCCGGGCCAGCAGGAAATCGATCTGCGCTACGCCGACCCGCTGACTATGGCGGATAACGTGATGTCTTTCCGCTACATCATTAAGCAGATTGCAATGAAAAATGGTGTGCAGGCGACATTCATGCCGAAACCTTTCCAGGACTTGCCGGGCAACGGCATGCACACGCACATTTCCCTTTTTGAAGGGGACACCAATGCATTCCATGACCCGGATGATGAAAACCAGCTCTCGGACACCGCAAAGGGTTTCATTGCCGGCATTCTGACCCACGCCAGCGAAATTTCCGCTGTGACCAATCAGTGGGTCAACTCCTACAAGCGCACGGCATTTGGCGATGAGGCTCCGACGTCCGCGACATGGGGCATGGCCAACCGCTCGGCTCTCGTGCGTGTGCCCATGTACTCACCGGGTAAGGCACATTCGCGCCGGGTGGAAATTCGTTCCTTGGACTCGGCCTGTAACCCGTATCTTGCTTACTCGGTGATTTTGGCCGCCGGTTTGAAGGGAATTAAGGAGGGTTACCAGCTTCCGGAGCAGGCAGAGGACAACATCTCCGAGTTGACCAAGCGGGAACGACGTGCGATGGGCTACCGCGATTTGCCGACATCCCTGGAGGTGGCGCTGCAGGAGATGGAACGCTCCGATCTGGTGGCCGATGCTCTCGGTGACCATGTTTACGAGTTCTTCCTGCTCAATAAGTGGCGCGAGTGGCGCGAGTTCCAGCGTCAGGTGACGCAGTGGGAGCTGCGCACAACTCTGGATTACTAGTTTCCCCGTACCGCCCCCTTCCTTTTTCGTCTTTAATTTGTTTTTTGGGTGACCAGTTTCAATGGTGATGAATCGACCTCGCACATCTCGCCAATCAGTGCCGCGGCCCGCAGCGCTGGGCTTGCGTAACGACGATCGGACGCGCGCTGACCTGGAAGATTTGGGGTGGTACAACGAGGAGTCCCTACATCTGTTGTGGGGTCTTGCCGGAGCCAGCGACCCCAAGCTGGCGCTCATGGCGCTAGTGCGGCTGAAAGGCGCTCTCGACGAGCTGGAGCAGCAGGGAAAGCTGGAGAACTGGGCCACCTGGTCCGGTCTCGATGAAGCCATGCGCGAGCAGGTGCCGC